>CAZBBC010000095.1:0-16974 GCA_964489835.1 uncultured Calditrichota bacterium | reverse complement strand
ATCGGTGATGACAGTGCTCTGCCTTATTTGTGCAAAACACTTGAATCTGGGAATGAAGACCTGCAAGCAGCGGTTATTCGTGGTTTGGGAGCTTGGCCGAATAGTAAACCGATCAATGATTTATTAAAGGTGGCCAAACATTCGAATAACCGTACACACCGTATATTGGCCTTGCGCGGATATATCACTCTGATTGGAGAAATTGAGGATCTGCCAGAATCCGATCGATTAGAAATGTACAAGGATGCCATAGAACTTGCCGAACAGGATCAGGAAAAAGCAAAGGTGCTTTCAGAATTATCCGCTATTTTCTCGTTTGAAGCATTGAGAATGATTGAACCCTATTTACAGCATCGAACGATTCAGACCGAAGCAGCCACCGCCATTATTAACATTGCCCGGCAGATTTACGCGCAAGACATCGCCTATACCAAAACCCTGATGGATTGGATCATCACTAATGTTGACATTGAGAGCGTTAATGAGCAAGCTCAGGAAGTGAACAATCTAATTGAGGAAATAAATACCTATATTCTGGACTGGCAGATTGCCGGACCCTATACACTACCAGGGAAAACAGGCCCTGAACTGTTTGATATTGAATTAAAGCCGGAAATAGATAAGGGTAAAGGGGTAATCTGGCGGCCGGCAACCGTGGGTACTGATGCTGAAAAACCCTTTCTTGTGGATCTGAGAGCGAACTTGAATACAAATGAGGATCAGGTTGCCTATCTGAAAACCAATCTTTTTTCCGTTGCAAATCAAAAAGTGCTTTTAGGAATTGGCAGTGATGATGGGATTAAGGTCTGGTTAAACAGTAAGGTGATACATGTCAATAATTTAACCCGTGGACATTGGCAAAATGAGGATTGGGTACATGCATATCTTAAAAAAGGCAGGAATGAACTGATGGCTAAAGTTACGCAGCACACCGGAGGCTGGGGCGCGTCGGTTAGCGTTCAAAATCCGGATACAACCAGAATCGAAGATTTGCATGTTGACGCATGGCCTGTTCAAATAGATTCGATGGATCAAAATGCCTGCTCAATTTTCGATGATCAATCATTTTCGGGCTGGGAAGGTAACTTTGATGTATTTCGAATCCAGGATAACGCGATTGTCGGTGGATCGTTAAAGAAGAAACTTTCCCAAAATGAGTTCCTATGCACCAAGAGAGAATACAATAATTTTATATTGCGCTTAAAGGTAAAACTGGTGGGAGATGCAACCTACGCAAATGCCGGCATCCAGATTCGCAGCCGTCGTATTCCGGGAAACACTGATATGATTGGCTATCAGGCCGATATGGGCCAACATTACTGGGGAAGTCTTTACGATGAATCGCGGCGTAAAAAGGTGATTGCTCAAGCCAGCCTCACTGACCTGAGAAAGGTATTAAATCTGGGTGAATGGAATGACTATATCATTCGATGTGAAGGCAAACGCGTTCGACTATTTATCAACGGTTACCAAACAGTTGATTATTTTGAAACCGATGATTCAATCGAACAAACAGGAGTTATTGGACTGCAGATTCATTCCGGTCCGGCCTGCGAGGCCTGGTATAAAGATATCTCAATAAAGGTGCTGGAACCTGATATACCATTTCGCGTGAAGGAGATTAATGCAGAATCCCGGTTTGAAGCCGCCGGTATTTTTGATGTTAATAATGACGGGCTTTTAGACATTTTTAGTGGAAGTTTTTGGTATAAGGCACCGGAATGGGAGAAGCAGTTTGTGCGTGATCAAAAGGAGGAACACGAGTATTATAACGATTTTGCCAACCTACCGCTTGACGTCAATGGAGACGGCTGGACGGATATTGTTAATGCCGCGTTTTTTAATAAAACGCTTTTTTGGATTCGAAATCCGGGAAATTCCGGCGGGCCTTTTCAGGTAATCGATATCGATCAGCCGGGAAGTATGGAAACTGCCATTGCCAGGGATATTAACAGCGACGGCAAGCTCGATATCTTGCCAAATGACGGAGGTTCTCCCGCCTGGTATGAATTTCATCACGATAAATCTGCAGTAAATGGTGTAAGGTGGGAAAGACATGAATTACCGAGAGAAGTGAGGGGCCATGGAAATGGCGCAGGCGATGTTAATGGTGACGGACGCTGCGACATCGTCTGCCGCAAAGGATGGTTGGAACAAACCGATGATAGGGATTCCCTCTGGGTATGGCACGCGGCGTTTGATCTTGGAGATCGTCCGGGTATTCCTATTCTTGTCCATGATGTCGATGGTGATGGTGATGCCGATTTAATTTGGGGACATGGACATGATTATGGACTGTATTGGCTTGAACAAATCCTGGATGTATCCAATCATCGAATTTGGAAAAAACATATCATTGATTCTGAATGGTCACAAGTTCATTTTATGCTTCTGGCTGATTTAAACAATAATGGTCGGGAGGAACTGGTAACCGGTAAACGTTATCGTGCCCATAACGGACATGATCCGGGAGGCCACGATCCACTTTGTGTTTATTATTATTATTTTGACCGTTTGGATCAGCAATGGTATCGCCATACCATTAGCCAGGGCAATACGGTGGGTTTCGGAATCAACACCCAGGCAGCTGATATGGATGGTGATGGTGATATTGATATTGTAGCTCCTGGTAAAAGCGGGCTTTATTTATTGGAAAATCTGTTCAGGTAACGGACGGATTTGCGGCCTGCCCGGCTATGACGGGATCCGGCTTCGACGGAAAATCCGTGGACTATTTTTTTTTGTTTGCAGCCTTGGGCTGCGGTATGAATAGGTCAGGTTAGATAACTGAAAGGATAAAAAATGGCAAAAGTAGCAATCATCGGAGCAGGAAGTGTAGTCTTCTGCAAAACTCTGATATTAGATATTCTAGCGACCGAAGGATTGGAAAATACTGAATTTGTTCTTATGGCCCCTAGTACAAGGCGTACACCACAGGTAGAATCATTCGTGAACCGGGTGATTAAAACAAACAACTTACCGGCCAATGTGTCTATAACCACAAACCGCAAAGCGGCTCTTAGTAAGGCAGATTATGTCATTGCTACTTTTCAGATTGGTGGTATTAAAGGTTTTGAATACGATTATAAAATCCCCCTTAAATATGGTGTTGATCAATGTATCGGTGATACACTGGGTCCGGGAGGGATATTCCGGGCGCTGAGAAGTATTCCGGTCATGCTGGATCTGGCTAAAGAGATGGAACAAATTTGTCCTAGTACATACCTGCTAAATTATGTCAATCCGATGGCTATGGTGTGCTGGGCTATTGGCAGAACGAAGATAAAATTTATTGGTTTATGTCATGGCGTACAAACAACCCTCGATTTGATATCCGGTTATACGGATACTCCCAAAGAGGAAATAGATTTTCTCTGTGCCGGTATTAATCACATGGCCTGGTTCCTGGATCTCAAACATAACGGCAAAGACCTGTATCCCATCTTGCGCGAAAGATTTGAACAACCTGAATATTATGTCAATGAAAAAGTCCGGGGTGAAACTTTCCGCCATTTTGGATATTTTATGACTGAATCGACCGGACATCTTGCGGAGTATTTACCCTACTTTAGAAAAAATCAAAAGGCGCTCGATCTATATTGTGATGAACCGGGTTTTGGAGGTGAAAGTGGAGCCTATTATAGCTGGTGTAAATATGTTGATGATAAATATGCACAACAAGATATTCTTGCCGAAGAAAAGTCCGAACTTCCCCCTAGAAGTATTGAGTACGGCTCATATATCATTGAAGCGTTAGAAATGGGACGAACCTTTAAATTAAACGGTAATGTTATTAATAATGGGATGATAGCCAATTTGCCAGCTGATTGTTGTGCTGAAGGACCGATTTATGCGGATAAAACCGGTCTGCACAAGACCATTGTTGGTGATTTACCCCCCCAGTGCGCGGCATTAAATCTAACCAATATTAATGTTCAACGGTTAGCGATCGAGGCTGCTATCAGCGGAGATACGGAATATATTGTTCACGCCTGTGCCCTGGATCCGTTGACCAGTGCTGTTCTCACTCTTAATGATATCAGAAAAATGGCCAGTGAAATGCTCGAAGCAGAAAAGGCATGGTTGCCCCAGTTCGAAGGAAAAAAAATCAGACCCACTCCAATAATAAGTATTCCAAAAAATATTAAAAAAGCTACTGTCCCGATCGATCCCGCATTGGCAATCATGGCCCGGTTTCAGAAATTGTCTCAGTAACACTTTTATCTTGATTAACAAATTTTAATGTGGCATTGATGTTCTGATTTGAAAATTAAACTATTTTATTAAGGTGCAAAGATGAAATTCAAAATAAGTATGTTTGCGGCTATGATTTTCATTTTTCCGTATTTCTGCTTTTCCCAATCAGTTCCGCTCGAAGGATTTATTCATATCAAGGGAGGCACATTCAAAAGCGGGGATATTGTAACCAATAAAAACCGGTCCCCGGTACGTGTTGAAGATTTTGAAATATTGGATCATCCCATAACCAATCGAGAGTATCAATGGTTTGTGGATGCGACCGGGCATCCAGCGCCATTACACTGGATAAGTAATCAAATACCAGCGGGAAAAGAAAATTACCCGGTGATATATGTCAATCGTTATGATGTAGATGCTTACCTGAAATGGCTGTCAGAAATGGATGGCCGAATCTATCGGTTGCCTACAACGGTTGAGTTTGAATATGCATCGCGCGGCGGTCTAATCGATAGCAAATATCCCTGGGGCAATGATAATCCGGAAAGCAGAGCAAACTATGATTCTAAGGCTGAACGAAAATTTAACCGGTGGCAGGATTATCTGAAATCAGTGAAAGGATATCAAGCAAATGGTTATGGACTTTATGGTATGGCAGGTAATATTTGGCATCTCACAGTTAATCTGTTGGATCCAGCTACAATTAAGTGGAAATATAAAATTACTAATATCCCAACGCTTGAAGGAAGCCGGATGGGTGGTTCCTGGGCACGTGGTGCCGAATATCTTCGTTGTGGAAATGTCTCTGAATTCTCATCCGGAATTCGTCATCCTGATGCCGGATTCCGGCCTATTCGTCAGCCCGAAGGAGCAGATTGGCGCATTCAACCACGAAAACTCTGCGCCGTAACAGGCGCCAGTGGGCAGGTTTTCCTGACTTGGGCTATGTTAACCGGAGATTCAAGATCGATCGGTTTTAATGTGTATCGCTCCATCTCTCGAAATCATGACGGATTTCTAGTTACAAAGGAACCTATATCCGGTTCGACTTCTTTTTATGATGAGAATGTTGAGCTGGATCAGCGCTATCATTATTACATTCGTTCAGTAGATAAAAATGGACACAAGGGAAGGCGTTCCGAATGGGTTGGTATAACAATAACAAAAGATACGACATACGCCATTGTTTCATTTCGCCCCGTCTATAAACAGGGATCGCTCGTACCTGTTTTTGGAGATCTCAATGGAGATGGGACACTGGATTGTGTTATCCGGCTTAGCAACGGGAATCATGAAATGTCACAAGATCCCGGGATTCCGGTACAGCTGGAAGCATTCACATCGTACGGTCGTTCGCTATGGCGTAAAGATATTTGTAACCATGATCATTGTTATGGCAGCGCGAACAATGTCCCCTTTAATGTGTGGGATATGGATGATGATGGTAACATGGAAGTTATCACACGGCTACAGATAAATGATTCGGTGTATGTGGCGATTCTGGATGGCATGACCGGCGATGTGAAATTAAAAACACCCTGGCCGGCAATGGTCACTGATTTTAAACGCTCCTCCACACGCATCCACCTTTCTATCGGCTATCTGGATGGCATTCATCCTGCAGTAATCACCCAAACCGGTTTGTATGAAAATGAAGTATTTGTTGCCTATGATGCCAGATTAAGGCAATTATGGCGATTTAATAGTTTTGCCGAGACCAATGGCAGTGCCGGCCATAAGATCGAAGTGTACGATGTGGATGGTGATGGCAAACAGGAAATTTTTGACGGAACAACCTGCTTAAATCACGATGGATCTGTTCGATGGTCTATTTATCGGCAACACCCGGATATTGTTTCGATACATGATTACTTACCGAATCGTCCCGGACTGGAAGTGTTTTATATTGTCGAGTCCAATGCCCATGCCGGTGCCTATATGGTGGATGCCAATTCCGGTGACATTATATGGAAAGTAAACCGTGAAGACGATCCCCGCTGGACCCATGGTCATACCGGGTGGACAGCGGATATCTGGGATGGTTCTCCCGGTATTGAATGCATTTCTAATCGCGCCGGTCACCAAGATCAGAATTTGATTCTATTCTCAGCAACCGGAAACATACTGTTGGAACCGTTCCCATTCGGTTATTATCCGGTAGAATGGAATGGTGATCCTACGCGTGAACTATTAAGTGAAAACGGGCATCGTATCGGAAAGTTTGATGGGAAAAAGATAAACGATTATACCGGTGTTGAGCCAAATCGTCTGAAGAATAGCAGCCTGCTGATGGTTGCGGATCTGTATGGGGATTTCCGTGATGAGCTCGTTCTACAGACGACAACGGAGGAAGGTAAAGGAGCGATCACTGTTATAACAGCTAGGGAACCGGTCAATAAATTGTTTGTCTCACCAACGGAATATCTGGATTACCGCTTATGGCTGGCGCGGAATATGGGTGGTGGATACCGCTCTATTTATGATCAACCACTGAAACTGCCTCAATGAGGAAATCTTACTCTTTATAATGTGAAGGATGATGCATATGTGGAATTGGTTCATAATCATACTGATTGGGATGTGGACGCTTCCTCTGGCTGCCGTTAAGTCCACTCCTGCAGAGATAATCACCCTGAAAAACTGGGTAAAGGAAAACTTGGGTCCAGATGCTTCGACTCAGCCGTTCTCCTTTATATTCAATGGTCAATATTCGAACAGTTTGCTAAATAGCTGGAAAAAAGAATTTCGTACGCAGAAGTTGGATGATAAACGCACCCGCCAAACGCTTACATTCATCGATCCGGAGTTTGGTTTAGAGGTGCGTGTGGAAACCATCATCTTTAGTGATTTCCCGGCTGTTGAATGGGTGTTGTACCTGAAAAATAATGGTAGGGCGGATACACCGATTCTTGAAAATATTTTGCCGCTGGATAACCGCTTATCGGTGTCAGAAACCAACCCGGTTCTGCATTATTCCAAAGGGGCTCTTTGTTGCATCGAGGATTTCGCTCCCGTTGAAAAAATCCTTGAGCCCAATGCGTATGTCGATCTTCAACCCGGTGGAGGCAGGTCATCGAGCGAGATAACACCTTTTTTTAATCTTGATCTTGGTGGGAAGGGAATAGTCCTTGGTATTGGTTGGACTGGGGAATGGGCAGCTACGTTTAATCGGGATGATGAGAATAACCTGCGGTTACAGGCAGGAATGGCGTTAACACATCTAAAGCTTCATCCGGCAGAGGAAATCCGATCTCCTCGTATTCTACTAATGTTTTGGCAGGGACGATCCGCTGAATCTTCGGATAAAGAACGTTTAAGGGGCAATAACTTGTTGCGGCGGTTTATTTTGGATTACCACCGACCCCAACCAAACGGAAAACCGCTTAATTTGCCGGTTATTCTTGGCAGTTGGGGTGGCACCCCTGCCTCCGAACATATCAATAACATCAAAAAGCTCATTGATTATAAGCTTCCTGTCGAATGCTACTGGATTGATGCCGAGTGGTTTGGCAAAGGCAAATGGAGAACTGAGGCTGGAGACTGGCAGTTTAAAAGAGACCTTTATCCTCAAGGATTTAAGCCTATAAGCAGTTTACTTCATCAAACCGGACGGCAATTTCTGCTTTGGTTTGAGCTTTTCAGGGTCTGTAAAGGTACGCCCTGGTATCAATTCAAAAACAATAGTAACTGGCTTTTAGATTTGAAAAATGGTAAAGAAAGGTATCAACAATGGAGGACAGGCACCAGTTGGCCGATCCTCCATGAAAATCCAATGTGGATCCATTATGAAAGTCATCGCAGTCAGATGACTCAGGATGAACTGCTCTTTAATCTTGGTGATGCTAAAGCACGACAATTTTTGATCGATTTTCTTTCCCAAAAGATCAAAGAATTTGGTCTGGATTGGTATCGTGAAGATGCGAATATTGCCCCCATTGAATATTGGCGGGAAGCTGATGAAGCAGACCGCCAGGGAATGACTGAGATACGTTACATCGAGGGGCTTTATACTTTTTGGGATGAACTACTTCGTCGCCATCCACATCTTAAAATCGATAACTGTGCCAGCGGTGGCAGGCGTATTGATTTGGAGAGCATTGGACGAAGTACGGTCTTGCACCGGACCGACTGGGGCCACGATGCTGTTCATGCACAATGCCACAGCTATGGCTTGTTTCAATGGCTGCCGCTTCACCTGGCTGGTCGGGGTGCTATCCTGGAAAAAGGCAATGAATATGAAATTCGTAGCGTCATGACAGCAGGACTGGTAATCGGATTCTGGGATCAGAAAAAGGGTGACCTGTCTCAAGATGCTATAAAGCTGCTTGAACAATACTTCAGCATTCAAAAATATTACTATGGTGATTATTATCCATTGACACCATATAGTCAGGAGAACAGCGTTTGGATAGCCTGGCAGTTTGATTTGCCCGAGGAAGGGGAAGGAATGATTCAGGCGTTTCGGCGCGAAAAGAGTGTATATGAATCATCCCGGTTTAACTTGACAGGTCTGGAACCAGAAGTTTTCTATATGGTCACTGACATCGATACTGGAAGTCAGACCGAGATTATTGGCCGTGAGCTTATGGATAAAGGTCTATTGGTACCTATATCCGAACGACCTGGTTCCGCTGTTTTGATTTATCATAGAGTAGGTGAAAAGTAATTTTTATTTTTCGGGAATGATGATGAGAAATAGCTAAAAGATGATTTTATCATACCTTGTATGCAGTCTTATACAAGTAACTACCATGGAATTAATCGCTGTCGAGAAGATCAACTATAATGAAAATATATTACGAATTCAAAGAATTCATGATCTGTAATTAATATCAGAGAGTGAATTTTAAGGAAAAGAAAATGATTATTTATTATCAGACATAAAGGAATACGATTATGAATCCGTGTTTGAAAAGGGTAATAACAATCATAGGTGTAATTTATTTATCTTTCACACGGTGTTTATTAGCCGATTATTATACGCAGGATTTTACCTCTTACTATGTTGGGGAAAAACTAACACCAACTAATGATTCATTGAGGTTCTATTTTTCAATTCCCGATAGCGGTGCTGTATTAGCTGGATTTGTTCTATCATCTGATACAGACTGGCAAGAATGCGATAATGAGAGCGCTGTGTTGGATATTTGTGTCGATCAAAATGATTCTACCCGACAGGTTGTTATCACCTATATGGGGCGCAAAAAGTTTGAATATCCAAGATATTTATGGGAATTAGGAGGCGGCGATCACTATATAGACATTATTTTTAATCCCTTAAAATCAGCGCCTAACGCGGAGTTTGTTAAAATCGATTCTATTAAAATTGCTCTGGTGCAACCTGACAATCCCTATTATTATCCCTGCCTGCTGATTCCTTATTTGAATACCTACAAAATCTATTCGAAGGATGATATTCCCCTTATCGTTTATTACGCTGACCCGGATCAGACGCCGATCCGAAGATATTACAATCATATTATTTTCTCCCATGACACTGGCCATCTCGGAGAACCTGGCGCTAATCAGGATTATGACCAGTTCTGGAGCGATCGTGCCAGTTCACTGGATGTTGAATGGTATTGGGATGTTACCATTGATGTGTCCAATGATAGTATGGAAATTTTAGAAAATTATTTTCAAGGCACTTCTCATTCAAAAACGAACTATAGCTTCTCCTATAGAAATTATCATCCCACACTTAAAGTAGCTTCATCAAATAATAATTTTGCCTATGGCTTTGGAGTTGGTGAGGCGAAAAATAGATATCCTCAGCTTATTCCCCCCCTTGAAGCCTCCGAGTACCATGCTTTTTATGATTCACATCCGGAGATCTTTGAAATATGGGCGAAAGAAATAAGACGGGATTATGGCATGTATGATTTTGATTGTCGCCATGAGGAGGCACCAGCAATATTTGGCAATGGATATAATCATAATCCTGATAATTTTTATTTTACAGATCCGGCCTATCATATGTTTTTTAAATACAACATATCCAATAATAACGGTAGAGATTTTGGTGTTTATGTCAAATTAATCGGTGATAACAAGTGGTACGGTCGACAGGTATATGGTCATATTGGTCAACATTGGCAATCAATTGTTTTACCGGAATTCATCAACTTAAATGATATTGATTCATTGAAGATATCTTCCTCCGGTGATACAGGGACCGAGATCCATTTTGATTTCACGAAAATTTATTTTTTTGATCAGGACGTCAATTTTATCAGTCATACACCCAATTTTCCCGCAAATCAGTCCTTACAGAATTTAGAAATGGAAAAGACATATGTATTTAAAGCGCTCCTTTCCAATGAACTGACACTTTATAAACTTAGTATTACTCTAAGGGAGGATTCCATTCATTTTGAACTACCCATATCCGGTGATATAAATGAAAATGGTATTGCAGACCTGCATATTAAAGAAGTAACATCAAGAGCATATGATAAATATGCTATGCAACGACAAAATGGAGCATTTTTGTTCTCTTTGCCTTATGTGGACTTCGATTCCGTTTATGATATCATGATTCGAGCGCAAGATGTCGATGGCGTCAGTGGATATATGCCACAGTTCATCGAAGGGATGGATTTCTCTGTACTGACCTCCATCCGATCATCTAAAGAACGGCTTAAATCATTTTCAATAAAACATAACTATCCCAATCCTTTTAATTTGAGCACGACGATCGAGTTTGAGATGCAATCAAAATCTTATATAACCATGGACGTCTATAATTTGCAGGGACAATTAATTAAAAAATTAGGGGCGGGAAATTTACCGGCTGGATATCATCGTATCGACTGGGATGGTACAAATTCAAAAGGTACTCATGTTGGATCGGGTTTATACTTTATTAGTATGAGAGTTGGCCGGGAAATACAAACAGAGAAAATATTATTAATAAAATAATATCATTTGCTAACAAAGAAATAAAAAATTGACGGGATAATCCCGCCAAAGTCGGGATCCAAAAAACGGACAGGATGAACCGGATAATATTTTTAATAACAAACGGATGATACAATTTTTTTAATAAATTAGAAAATCTATGCAATATATAAATATTTAATCTTGTAAATCCTGTTATCATGTCTAAAAAAATATTTTAAAATATCTTATAATGCATACTATAATTAACATCAAACAATGCTACGAATAACATTTGGTGACAGGATTAGACAGGTAATTTGTCAATAAATGCTTTATATATCAGATATAAATCTCTAATAATGGAGAATTAATTATGATTGAAAGGATCAGTAAAAAAATTCCTCTGTTATGTTTATTACTGGTTTTCATTGCCAACGATTCTCTGGGTACTTTACCAGGGATAGAAAAATCAGAAGGTTTAAGTGCGCGTAAAAGTCAAAAATTAAAGGTCAAACCATTTAATGGCGATGCACAATGGATTTGGACGTCGACGCGTACCCGACAACCGAAGGACCATGTCGATAATTATCGCGTTGCTTATTTCCGGCGCACATTTACTGTTCCCTCTGACAAGGTAACTTTGACCATTCATGTCTCTGCTGACAGTCGCTATATTCTCTGGTGCAACGACCAATTGGTTGGACGAGGTCCGGGAAAGGGCGATATCGCCCATCAATTCTATGATACGTATGAATTAAGTCATTTACTACGAAAAGGGAAGAATGTACTTGCGGTGCAGGTGAAGAGTTATGCGCCATCCTGGGTTGAATACAAATTCGGAAGCGCGCCAGCTTCAATTATGACGGCTACTAATGGTTTTGTGATGGATGGTGATGTAGAGGACTCGATGGGTAATGTCATTGAAAAATTATATACAGACTCAAAATGGCTGGTGGCCGCTGATTCCGCCTATCACCATGAACCCCGGCCCGAAGTCCATGCGATCGTTGGTCTATTCGAGGATTTTCAAGGTAAGAACTATCCCTGGGGATGGCAAACCTTGGATTTCGACGACAGCAAATGGTCGCCCGCTACCGTACTTACGAAAGCCGTACGACCGGATAATGTTGCAGACTCTTTTATGCCACATCGGCTCATTCCAAGAATAATACCCTTTCTTGAAGAAACAGAAGAACGATTTGCCCATGCAATCCGCTGTGAAGGCGTCGAAAAGGATAAGGCTGAAAATCTGATTCGCAATGATATGCCACTTACAATTCCACCAAACGCACGCATTAAAATTACTTTTGATGCCGGAGTGGAAACCACTGCTTTTCCAATGCTTGAGAGTGAGGGCGGCCAAGGGGCTGAGGTCCGGATAAAATATGCGGAAGTTCTTTTTCGTGCCGGTAAAAAACTTAGAATTCCGGATGAGCAGCCATTTGAATTCATCGGCTATTGGGATCGCACCTGGCCTGGCGGTGGTATCGAGACTTATGAACCATTCTCATGGCGAACTTTTCGATTTGTTGAATTGACAATCAACACCGGCAAGCACCCTATAATTATTAATCGTTTCAATTTTCGCTTCACAGGCTATCCATTCCAAATGCAAGCGCAATTTGAGACATCTGATCCGGATCATGCAAGAATGTGGGAGGTGAGCTGGCGCACCCTTCGCTTGTGCGCACACGAAGCATATGATGATGGCCCCTATTGGGAACAACTTCAGTATGCCGGGGATTTACATGTCTCATCACTGTTAGCATATAATATGGCCGGTGATTATCTATTGACACGACAGGCGTTACGCCATTTCGATTGGTCGCGCACATGGGAAGGCATTACCCAAAGCCGTTACCCATCGCGTGCTCCGCAGATTATTCCATTCTGGAGCCTGCACTGGATTTTCATGAATCATGATTATTTCTACCACAGTGGAGACCTGGAGGAGATACGTGACCGGTTTGCCGGGCTAATCTCTGTTCTTGATTGGTTTATGCCGCTTCGTAATGAAGAAGGCTTAATTGCGAATGTGCCCTATTGGTGTGTTGCAGACTGGTCACCGGACTGGCATGATCCGGTTTGGGGCTGGGGCATACCTCCGGGCACAAAAGATGGGACCGGGGCAATGATCAACTTTATGTATATTTCCGCTCTGCATAAAGTAGCTGAACTGGCGCAAGTTCTTGGTGAGGAAGAACAGGCAGCTGAATTACAAAAGCGTGCTCAAGTGATGACTCGTGTAGCTAACAGAACGTTTTGGTCAGAAAATGAAAATCTATATACGGATCGTCCCACAGGCCCCGAGGTAAGTCAGTTGACCAATGCCTGGGCGATTTTAGCGGATGTCGCCGATAAAAGTCGAGCCAAAATCATTTGTCAGCGCCTGATCACGGATACTACACTGTGCCGTGCGGCCTTTTTCGGCAAATTCTTTCTCTTTCGCGCCCTTTCACATGCACAGGAGTACAACCGTGCCTTTCCTATGTTTGAGCCCTGGCGGGATATGCTCAAAATGGGTTGTACAACCTGGCCGGAAGATCCATCATTGGGCAGAAGTGAATGCCATGTGTGGTCATCGGCCCCAGCCTATGATTTTCTGGCCGAGATATTGGGTGTAAAACCACTGGAGCCAGGATTCGCTAAGATATTAATTCAACCGCACCTTGGGTATCTAGAATGGGCGCGGGGACAAATTCCGACGCCTAAAGGAGACATCTATGTCAATTGCCGGATTGAAAAAGGTGAGTTCAGAATCGATGGAAAAGCGCCACAGGGAATTCCGGTATTGGTTCGTATGCCAAGCGGTGCTAAAAAAGAAATAATATCAGGTGGTGAATTTTCTTTTTCTGAATCAGGTCAAACCTTGAGGTAATCCCAATGATTAAAAAAGTAATGATATTGATTATTATAGTCATTGGACTTATCAATATTGAAAATCTTAAAGCTAATCCGACTGGTTTGGATGGAGATCCTGAGATATCTTTTAATGCCTGGTGGGCTGAGCAGGCCTTCTGGGAAATTTTTATCCGCACTCAGGGGCGAATTTGGATGCCCGGGACTGGTGTGTCATTCAATATCACAGACCCATAAAAAATGACGGGATTATTCTTGCCTTTCGCCGGCACGAATCTCCTTTCAACAGTTATATAAGCAATCTATGCGAAATTAATCCTGAAGCCAATTACAAGGTGACTCAGAGTTTAACTTTTAACCAGGGTAAACCTTCGATAATCGGGGGTACAGCTTTAACAAATCTTACTATTAAAATCGATGACTGTCCAGGATCACTGCTTGTGGAATATTCGGAGGACAACTAGTAATGAGTCACGAAGCAATCACTTGTAAGCATTGATGTTATGTCTATTTCTACCTAGTAAAAGCTCTAATCATATATTTTAAAGAAAGATCATGATTAATAAAAAAGCTGTTATGTTGATTTTGATATTTGGCGTCATTTTCTCGACCATGGACCGGGTATATTCAACAGGTATCTCATTGAAGGATTCAATGGGTTCAGAGTGGTCCTGGGAATTTAATAACTGGAATGATAGTGAAGGGTGGACGATTCCGGAATCCATGAATGGTGGAATCATGGGCGGAGCCATTTGGTTAATGATCCATCCTGAGCTGGAAAAACTGAAACCAGTGTCATGGAAACAGCAGGTCTGGGGACCAAACCTGAAGTATGATCTCGAGTCTCCAAAGGGATTAGCAATCCCGGCTGTAAAAGTGAATAAGATTTTGATACGTGTAAGAAATTTATCACCGGAAACGGATGGTTATGTTGTATGGCGGACAGAAAAAAATCCTGAGACTGATGCTGGCCGTGCCCGGTTTACGATGCAACCGGATTGTAACGAATGGCAGGAAGTTATTTGTCATATGGATGGATCGTGGAAAGGAATTATTAATCAAATACGGATCAGACCGGCACAATTGTGGTGGAGAGGTGATATCTGGATCGACCGGATTGCTATCACCCTGGGGGATCCCAAGCCTAATCTCCCGCGCCCGGATGTGTGTAGTGATCGAGTTGTACCTCTTATTGATTTGCCGGGGATTTCACAACAGGATTTTCAGGATGCTTTTCATGTTCTGGACGAATGCCTGGTTGTTGATGTACCGATGCGTGGATTTAACTATCCTTTTATGGCCCCTGGCGGTGCCTATGGGGAAAACTGGTGGCAGTTGGATGGTAGTCTGAATGTCGCCGGTGCAAAATGGGTGAATCAAAAACATGTGGAAGATGTGATGCGGGGATTTGCTGAGGTTCAGGCACAGAATCCCGATGGAAGAATAGATCTCTGGGGAGGATCACCGATGCGTGGTCAGGTAGCCGATGTAAGCAGTATCCCCCGATACTTCGAAGCTGCCTTTGACGTGGCCCGTCGTACTGGTGACACATCACTACAAGATTTGATTTACCAAACAATGGAGAATTATCTCCGTTATTGGTTTTCCCCGGTCAAGAGAGACAAAAAAACCGGGCTGATTACGGCCGTTTTTGAGGAGACCTTAAGTGAACCACATACAAATCCCGGAATAGTTGCACCGGTCGACTTGAATATCGCTGTGGCTATTGGCTGTTACAATACCAGCCGGCTGGCTGAACATCTGTGTAAAAAATCAGAATCCAGACAATTTGCCCAGAGATTTGACCGGTTATGTCAATCGATAAACCGCTATTTATGGAACGAAGAACAGGGCATTTATTACAACTATAACATTCGAGAAGACAGGCAACACCGCAGGCTACTATGTACAACTTTTGATCCGATGCAGTTTGGTATTGCTCCGGCGGAGCGTATTGAAAGATTATTAAACAAACTACTCAATCCGGCTCTTTTTTACTGGAATTCACGACCGGTTACTACGATCGCCCGGACAGAGCCTGATTTTATCGAAGCAACAGGACCGTACGATGGCAGCGCCTGGTTTGGAGATATATGGACCATGCGCAATATGCCTATTATTGCGGGGCTGGAGGATGCCGGACGACATGACCTGGCAGCAGAACTGAGTTGGTCGACGATCAAAACCTTTAATTCTAATTATTGTGAATATGTGGTTCCAAGCACCGGTTCGGGAGAGGGCGTCCAGCGCTATGGATGGACTGCCTCTCAATACGTTCAAGCCATTATTGAACATTTATTTGGGATCGATTATGACCGGTTAAAAAAGCGACTGCGCATTGTCCCCCATATACCGGACAAACTTAAAAATCAAAAGATTTCCATCAACAATTTGATTATTCCTGCTGAGCATGATGTACGACTTCATTTAACAATAGATCAGACATCCATGGAGCAAGTGACTATTGATATTAAAATAAGTGGCTCATTGCCAAAGGTAGATCTTGAAGTTTTTCTGCCCACATATCATGAAAAAAAAGTGCAAGTGCAAAACAGGCAGGGAGAGCTAATACCTGTTGTGAAGGAAGTAAAAGACCTATTAAATGTGGTTGGTGTCAGGCTTCCTATTCAACGGTCGGTGAATTTGCAGTTTATATTCAAATAGATCAGTAAAACGGTAATTGTTAGATAGGGGGATGTATGAATTCGAAGATCTATTATAATCCAAAACTGAAAGATCGATCAAGGGAATTAAGAAAGAATCCAACTTTTACAGAACGATTATTATGGAAGCATTTAAGATCAGGTCAATTAAATGATTATCGATTTCTAAGACAAAAGCCAATAGATGAATTTATAGTTGATTTCTATTGTAAGAAAGTACAATTGGTTATTGAGATAGATGGTGTGACTCACAATGGTAAACAAAGTTATGACAAACGAAGAGAAAATAGACTAAGAGAATTAGGATTTAACATTCTCAGGCTTGATGGATACTACGTATTAAAAAACATCACTGGAGCATTAGAATTAATTA
>CAZBBC010000094.1:0-18364 GCA_964489835.1 uncultured Calditrichota bacterium | reverse complement strand
TTTCATACACTAAAACTTTTACGAATAAAAATAATACTGTAACAATCCTTATTAAGAGAGGATTGATGTGTTATTTATATTTACACTACAGATAATTGCAGAAGGAGATTGAATGAGTCAAGAAGAGATAAAAAGATTAGAATCCATTGCCAAAGAATTGCGTATCAAAGTTGTCCGTATGATGGAGGCAGCCGGAAGCGGACACGCTGGCGGATCCATGTCTGTAGCGGAAATAGTTGCGGTGCTATATTTTCATGAGATGAATATTAACCCGGAGGATCCCAATGATCCGGACAGGGACCGTTTCGCTTTATCAAAAGGACATGCCTGTTTTACGGTTTATGCCGCTCTGGCAAAAATAGGTTACGTGGAGGAAAAGGTTTTATATCAGCCTTATAAGGTGGACAGCCCGGTTCAGGGGCATCCCGAATTAGGTATGTTCCCGGGGATAGATATGGGTACCGGTGCTCTGGGGCAGGGGCTTTCTGCCGGGATTGGCATGGCGATTGGTTCCAGGATATTAAAAAAGGATTTTAGGGTCTATGTCGTCATCGGCGATGGTGAAAGTGCGGAAGGAATGATCTGGGAAGCCTCCATGCTGGCGCCAAAATATCAATTGGACAATCTGGTAGCGATCCTCGATTATAATAAAATAGCGCTGACCGGACCGATTGAAGATACCTTGCCCTTAGAACCGGTAGTAGACAAATGGAAAGCTTTCGGCTGGCATGTTCTGGAGGTGGATGGACATTCGGTTAAGGAACTGATGGAAGGCTTGGAAAAAGCAAGGGGAATTAAAGGGAAACCGACCATGATCATTGCCCATACAGTCAAAGGAAAGGGTATTAGTTTTATTGAAGGTGCATCGAATTCGCATGCGCTGGCATCCTTTTCCTCTGAAGAAGCAGAAAATGTGGTGCGTGATCTGACAGGTAGGGAATGATCTTTTATAAGGATGGAGTTAAATAATATGTCTGAAATGTTAGTACCGAGAAACGTTCTTGGAAATGTGTTGGTTGAAATTGGAAATGCGGATCCGAACATCGTGGTCTTGGATGCAGATTTTTATACCTGTACCATTACCCAAGAATTTAAGGAAAAATTTCCGGATAGATTTATAGAAGTTGGTATTGCTGAGCAGAATATGATGGGAGTTGCGGCGGGTTTAGCTACTGTTGGATTGAGGCCTTTTGCCTCTGCTATCGCTGCTTTTTGTTCACGCCGCGCTTGCGATCAGGTAACCACATCCATTGCGCTGCAAAATCTCAACGTAAAAATTCTTGGTGCATATCCCGGTTTATTCGTTGGAAAAAACGGTGCATCACATCAATCATTAGAGGATATTGCGATCATGCGTGCGATCCCAAGGATGTCTGTAATACAGCCGGCTGATGCCTGGGAACTGATTGAAGTTATTAGGTTTGCTGCTCGACATATTGGGCCGATGTATATCCGGATATCAAGAGAACCTTCCCAAAGATATATTCCGGATAATTATACTTTTAAATTAGGTAAATCCTCACTTCTAAGAAAGGGGAGTGATTTGACAATTATTACCTATGGTGAGCTAATTCCGGATACTCTTGAGGCGGCTGATTTGCTTGAAAACGAAGGACTTCATTCACGTGTCATCAATATGAGCTCTTTAAAACCGATAGACAATCAGGCGGTTCTTAAAGCGGCGACAGAAACCGGGTGTATTGTCACGGTAGACAATCATAATATTATTGGTGGTCTTGGATCAGCGGTTGCCGAATATATTTGTGAAAATCATCCGACGCGGGTTAAACGAATTGGTGTCAGAGATGTGTTTGGAAGGTCAGGTTCCAACGATGAAATGAAAAAGAAATTCGGATTACGGGCGGAAGATATCAAAGATCAAATATTAGATTTTCTTAGTAATAAGTAAAGGAAAAAATGCCTAAAAAAAAGAAATACAGTGGGGTTATTGTTCCCATGGTTACACCGGTAACAGAGGATGGCAAAATCGATCAGGACGCTGTTGAGCGCATTACAAAACACCTGATTGTCCATAATGCAGCGCCGTTTATCCTTGGGACCACCGGAGAATCGGCCTCAATTCCGGAGGAATACAAAGCGGATTTTGTAAAAAATGTTGTCAGATCTACTGCCAATCAAATACTAACCTATGCCGCAGTTTCAGGAAATTGCCTTAAAACATCTATTGATGCAGCCAAACGATATTTTGATTTGGGAATTGATGTCGTTGTCGCTCATCCACCCGGCTTTTATCCATTAACCGATAATCATTTGCAGAAATATTATGAAACTCTGATTGAGAACATTCCCGGACCCCTTATCGTTTACAATATCCCCTTAGTGACCAGAATATCAATTTCCCTGGATGTGGTTGAAAAACTCAGCCAACATTCGCGCATTGTCGGGCTTAAGGATTCTGAACAAGATAAAGCACGTCATGATGAATCCATTGACCGCTGGGCAGATAGAGACGATTTTTCCCATCTCATTGGATGGGCGACAGTCTCAGCAGACGGCCTTCTGCGGGGCTCCGATGGTTTGGTCCCCAGTACAGGAAATTTATTCCCACAATTATATGTCAATCTCTATAATGCTGCCCGGGAGAATGATGAAAAAACTGCCCGCCGAATACAGAAAGAAACAGATGAGATCTCACGGGTATACCAAAAGGATTTTTTAATTTGTGATTCTCTCGCGGCACTGAAGGTGATGATGCATGAATCCGGATTGTGCCAGCCATATGTGCTGCCACCCTTGCAAAGAATAAATTCTGAAAGAGAAGTTACCATCCGAAACAAAACGGTTAAACTTCTTCAAAAATATAATGCTAAATAAATAGTAAAAATTTCCTAAAAACAGAATAACAATACTTTATATTAAAAATATATCAGGTAAATCCTGTGATCCTGTCTGAAAAAATATGTCAGAGTATCATTAGATACAAACTATAAATTATCAGGAATTTAACCGGCATTAATGTCAAAATTTATACCCACAATCGCTATCACTATGGGTGATCCGGCAGGTATCGGCCCTGAAATCGCCGCAAAATCGCTGGTGGTAAAAGAAATTTATCAGATATGCAAACCCATCGTTGTCGGTGATGCAAAAGTTTTGAAGCAGGCAATCAACCTTGCCGCTGTAAATCTTAAAGTCCGGTCAATTAATTCTATTGCTCAGGCAGATTTTCAACCCGGTATCATGAATGTCTGGGATCTGGATAATGTCCAAATCAATCATCTTGAGTATGGAAAAGTGTCGGTTAATGCAGGAAAGGCTGCCTTCGAATATGTTAAAAAGGCAATTGACCTGGCTCTGATAAAGGACGTGGATGCAACCGTAACCGGTCCTATTAATAAGGAATCTCTAAATAGGGCTGGTCATCGTTTTTCTGGTCATACTGAGATATATGCCCATTACACGAATACCCGTAATTATGCCATGTTATTGGTTCTCCGTCATTTGAGAGTCATCCATGTTTCCACTCATGTCTCACTCAGACAGGCCTGTGATCTGGTAAAAAAAGAGAGAATACTTGAAGTCATTCGCTTATTGTTTAAAGCCTGTCAACAGTTCGGTATCACTGCCCCTAAAATTGGAGTAGCCGGGCTTAATCCGCATGCCGGGGAAGGCGGTCTGTTTGGAAATGAGGAGATAAAGGAAATTCTTCCGGCTATTGAGCAGGCGAATACCTTGGGTATGGATGTCGTTGGTCCGGTACCGGCGGATACTTTGTTTTCCAAAGCAAAGGGGGGGGTGTACGATGGTTGTGTGGCCATGTTTCATGATCAGGGGCATATACCGTTTAAATTGGAAGGTTTCCTCTGGGATGCTGAGAATAATCAGATGAAAAATGTTCAGGGAGTCAATATAACCTTGGGATTACCTATTATCAGAGTTTCAGTGGATCATGGAACAGCATTTGAAATTGCCGGTAAAGGGATTGCCAGTCCCGACGCCTTAAGTCTCGCGATTGAGTATGCAGCAACTCTGGCAAGAAATAAAGTAATAAGTGTATGATCGTTGTTTTTGATGATGATCTTAGTGGTGCTGCAGAGATTGCCGGAATATAAATTAATTGTAAAGCCGGGAAGATATCCCTGGCTAAAAAAATATTAACAGCGTGAGGGTAGTATAATGTACGGACAAACATTAGGATGGTTGGACTATGCAGTGATTGCCATTTCCCTGATTGGCTCTCTCTATGTCGGCGTTTATTTTTCAAAGAGACAGACCGATACAAAAAATTATTTTATGGCCGGAGGAAGAATTCCTTCGTGGGCAGTTGGTATGTCTATATTGGCAACCCTTATCAGCAGTATTACTTTTCTTGCTTATCCCGGTGAAGGATTTAAATCCAACTGGATTTTGCTGGTTCAGGCGATCATGATCGTGATTGTCCTTTCAGGATTGGTGTGGATTGTAGTGCCGCTTTATCGAAAAGTGATCGGAATAAGTGCCTACGAATATTTTGAAAAAAGATTCGGAGTTTTTGCCCGTTTTTATAGCTCATTTGCGTTTTCCCTGACACACTTTTCAAAGATGGGTACTGTTTTCTTTTTAATGGGATTGGCCTTAACCAGTATGACGGGTGTCAATACCTATCTAATCATTTGGATCATTGGATTTGGTGTTATCTATATCACGTTAAAAGGTGGTATTGAGGCGGTTATCTGGTTGGATGTGATTCAGGGATTTATGCTTATTGCCGGCGGGCTGTTAACATTGGGGGTACTATTTTACCTTGTCGATGGCGGACCAGTGGCCATCATTAAAACCGCTATCGCTAATGACAAAATCAGTTTTGCTCCCTATGAGTGGGATTTTACAAAACTAACATTTATTGTCATGGTCTTTAATGGTATTTTTTACGGGATTCAAAAATATGGCACGGATCAAACCATCGTTCAACGATATTTAACTGCAAAATCCGACAAGGGAGCCATTAGGGCCGGTTTGATGGGGGTATGGTTGAGTTTGCCGGTCTGGACTCTCTTCATGTTTGTTGGTACAGCCTTATTTGCTTATTATCAAATTTCAACGGATGTTTTGCCTCAGAATATTAAACCTGATGAAGTATTTCCTTATTTTATCATTAATAATCTACCGACCGGTTTAGTTGGTTTGATTTTATCGGCTTTAATCGCTGCTGCTGTGTCAAGTCTCGACTCTGATCTGAATTGTCTTTCAGCAATAGGTGTTGAAGATTATTATATTAGATTCAGACCGAAAAGCACAGAAGCACAACGGTTAAATGCAGGGAAACTGGTGGTCTTTCTATCCGGTATTGCTGCATTAATTGTTGCTACCCTTTATGTTCAGGTTGGCGGTGCAGGAGTTCTTGGTATTGTATTTGGGTTGTATGCCATCTTTTCCGGCGGTATTGTTGGTATTTTCTTATTAGGACTCTTAACAAAACGGGCCAATGCACAGGGCGTGAATATTGGGATCGTAGTGAGCATTCTTTTTACGGCTTACGCAATTTTTACTTCTATGAAAATCGGTGATAATTTGATATTGGACATGGGAGATTGGAATTTCACTCACCATAAATATATGCTTGGTGTTTACACGCATATCATCGTCTTGGTGGTCGGATATTTTGCCAGTTTCTTCTTCAAATCTAAAGAATTTGATAAAAACCTTACGATTTATGACTGGATAGGGAAAGGTAAGAAGTAACACCCTTAAACCTCGGGAAGAGAAAAAGATAGTTGATAAGAACCTTCGGGATGATCTGACTACGGGCAGTATAAATGACTGCTCTGAGGATTACGGCAATTCACTCTTAAGAGTTGAAGCGGAACTTTACATATAACAGTCTTTATTTGATTAAGATTATTATCAAATACAGGATACTGATGTGAAGATAACAGCTATCCATGAGAAAACGGTACCCATTGCTTCCTCAATTCGCAATGCAGTGATTGACTTCTCAGCCATGACGGTATCGGTGGTTGTGATTGTGACTGATGTCATTCATGCAGGAAAACCGGTGATGGGATTTGGATTCAATTCCAATGGCCGTTATGCACAGGGGGGAATTCTGCGTGAACGTGTCATTCCGCGCCTTCTCAAAGCATCACCCGATAAAATTCTCACCAATGATAAAACCAATGTTGATCCGCTAAAATGCCGGTCGGTTATGATGACCAATGAGAAACCTGGTGGCCACGGAGATCGCAGCGTCGCTATCGGTACAGTTGATATGGCTCTTTGGGATCTGGTTGCAAAAATAGAAAATAAACCGCTTTATAAACTGCTCGCGGATCGTTATAGAAAAGGTGTGTTTGATCAAGAGGTATTTGTTTACGCTGCCGGTGGATATTACTATTCGGGTAAAGATCTTATCAATCTACAGGATGAATTTCGGTCCTATCTGGATATGGGTTTCAACACCTGTAAGATGAAAATCGGCGGTGCCTCACTTGATGAAGATATCAGGCGTATTGAAGCTGCCCTGAAGGTTGTTGATCGAGGTGATGTATTGATGGTGGATGCCAATGGCCGCTTTGACCTGAAGACAGCGCTCCGATATTCAAAGGCCATTGCTCCTTATAAACTGAAATGGTACGAAGAACCGGTGGATCCTCTTGATTATCTGGCAAACGCCGCCGTGGCAGAGCAATCACCAACACCCCTGGCGACTGGTGAAAATATTTTTTCGTTGATGGATTCACAAAATTTAATTCGTTATGGCGGTTTGTTATCCATTCGTGATTACCTGCAAATGGATCCGGCACTCAGCTATGGACTGGTTGAATACCTGGATATTTTAGAAATGCTGCAAACCTATGACTGGTCCCCGCGCCGGTGTATCCCCCATGGTGGTCATCAGTTCGGCGTTCATATCGCTTCCGGTCTTGGTTTATGCGGAAATGAAGCATATCCGGGGGTTTTTCTGCCCTTTGGAAAGTTTGCTGATGGTATGGTCCTGTCTGATGGAAAAGTTAAATTACCGGATGCACCGGGCATCGGATATGAATTGATTCCAGAAGTGTATGAAATTTTGAAGACGTTTTAGATTATTCATATGGGAATTGAGATATTAGGGTATATTCGTCTAATTGTTTTATGAATTTTTAAAATAGCCAAATCTTTGATATATGCACAATCTAATTTCCCCTTAATAGGGGCTGTTGCAGTATCGATTAATTTGCACAAATCGTTGGTGTAGCAAGGACCTGTTTCCCCCTAGGAAAAGGGGGACTAAGGGGGATATAATTTTCTCTATGTTATTTATAAACAACCCCCTAGCCCCCTTTATTAAGGGGGAATAGATTTTGCTTTAATGAAAAAAATAATGCATTTTTTTATAAAAAAGACTTAAACTGCAGCAGCGCCAATAAAGGGGATTAAGGGGTTGTAAAAATATCTGAGTGTCTATAAATCCATGTGATATACATCCCCCTTGCCCCCTTTTCTAAGGGGGAATTTAATCATTGATTTTATGTGACTTAATCAAGTTATCTTTGAAATTTATGAATTAGCCCGGTTAATGACTTCTCATTAGGATTTAAATATGTGTATAAATCCTTGTGATGAGAAATAAATTAAACAAGATGGATCAGAGAGGGAGATAAAATCTAATGCAAGAAAAATATCGCTGGAATAGGCAGAACACTTTTTTAATGATGTTTATCATTATTTTGTCTGTATTTATCGCCCGGGCGCAGACTATTAGTGGCGAAGAAAAGGTCGGTCCCCAACCGGATGGTAGTATTCTGGTACCTACCAATCAATTGTTACGTCCCGCCGGATTTCAAATATATATGCCCGGCAGACCGGTTGATCTGGCCCTGAGCCCGGATGAGGAACTGCTGTTTGTGAAAAACAGGAAATCACTGGATCTGATCAGAATAAAAGACCGGACGATTATGCAAACACTGCCATTTAATAGAAGCGGTGCCTCATTCACCGGTTTATACCTTTCACGTACTGGTGATAAAATATATGTAACGGAAGCCAAAGACCGTATTCTTGTCGCTAAATTGGATCAAAATAAGGTTTTACAGTGGGATAATCCAATCCTCTTACCAAAACCATCGATTGGCGGTCATCCGGTTCCGGGTGGTCTGGTACTCGATCAGAATGAATCCCTTATCTATGTCACGCTCAGCCGGAGCAACTCACTGGCCGTGGTTAGTCTGAAGGACTCAAGTATAAAAGAAATCCCGGTCGGTATTGCCCCTTATGAGGTACTCCTGGTATCACCGAAAAAAGCATATGTAAGCAATTGGGGTGGTCGTCGGCCCAAAAACGGTGAATCCACCTATAATTCATCGGGAAGCCAGGTGTTGGTCGATCCAAAAACCGGAATTGCAAATAACGGGTCAATTTCTGTTGTGGATCTTTATCAGAATATTCACAAAAAAAGCATCGACGTGGGCTTGCATCCCAGCGGTATGGTTTTAAGCCCTGATCATCAACGATTATATGTGGCTTGTGCTAACAGCGATATAATCACTGTCATCGATACGGGGAAGGATGAGGTAGTGGAAGAAATTACCGTTCATTTGGATACTGGACTGCCTTTTGGCAGTGCTCCCAATGCTTTGGCCTTATCAGCGGATGGTAAATTTCTGTATGTTGCTAATGGGACCGAAAATGCCATTTGCGTGATCCACATCGGAAAACCCAGTCAAATCATCGGTTCCATCCCCACCGGTTGGTATCCTGGATCAGTAATTCTCGACAAATCAGGAAAAAATTTATATGTGGCAAATGTCAAAGGTATTGGTTCACGTAATCAGCGGACAGACCGGCCGGGATACAATTCTCATGACCATATGGGATCGATTTCGATCATACCGGTTCCCGGGAAAAAGAAACTACAGGAAATGACCACGATTGTTCATCAAAATAATTCTTACTCTCAAATGTTAAATGAATTACATCCTACAACAAATAGCAAAGAGAAAGTAGCAGTACCTGTCATACCCAGTCAGACATCATTTTTTAAGCATGTCGTTTATATCATCAAAGAAAATCGCACCTACGATCAGGTATTTGGAGATATGCCGCAGGGAAATGGTGATACCAGTTTAGTTCATTTTGGCCGGGAGGTAACACCAAATCATCATCTTTTGGCAGAAACTTTTGTACTGATGGATAATTTCTATTGCAGCGGCATCCTCAGTGCTGATGGACATCAATGGACCGATGAGGCCTATGTCACCGATTATTTAGAGAAATTTTTCGGGGATTTTACCCGCAGTTATCCCTATGACGGAGATGATGCCCTGGCTTATGCCAGTTCAGGTTTTATCTGGGATAATGTTCTCAACCATGGATTAACCTTTCGAAATTATGGTGAATTTGTAAATGCGGTCATTGAACCGAAAGAGGCAATTTTTATGGATATCTACCATGACTATAAGAATGGTACGCAAAATGTGAAAATCCGTGCAAAGGCAAATCTTGAGCAGCTAATACCCTATCTTTGTCCAACCTATGTAGGATTCCCTAATAGTGTCCCCGATGTTTACCGGGCGGGGGAATTTATAAAGGAATTGAAGATATTCGAAAAGAACGATAATTTTCCTAATTTCATTATTATGTTATTACCGAATGATCATACCTCGGGTACGCGGCCCGGCCGGCCAACGCCGCGCGCTGCGGTAGCTGATAATGATCTGGCTTTAGGGCAAATCGTTGAGGCAATTTCACAGAGTAAATTTTGGAAAGAAACCTGTGTTTTTGTTACCGAAGATGATCCCCAGGCCGGTCTGGATCATGTTGATGGTCACCGCACGGTCGGTATGGTCATTAGTCCTTATACGAAACGGGGAAAAGTCATTTCAACCTATTATTCTCAAATAAATATGGTCCGAACCATGGAAAATATTTTAGGGATACCGCCAATGAATCAACTCGATCTTACGGCGGAATCCATGCATGAATGCTTTAGTGATACCCCGGATTTTAGGCCCTACCAGGCGGTACCGAATATCATTCCCCTTGATGAAATAAATCCGGCGCTGGAAAGCCTTAATGGTGTCCGGCGTTATTGGGCGGAGAAATCCATGGCTCAAGACCTGACAGACGTTGATCGTATTGATGAAGATACCTTTAACAGAATCATCTGGCATGCGGTCAAGGGTTATGATCGCCCATATCCGCAGCTTTCAATAAGACCAGAATTCTCCGAAGGAGAAAAACATTAAAGCATCTCGATTCATCGGGATAACATGAGAAACAGGCAAAAGATAAAATTATTTAACCACGAAGCGCACGAAGCACACGAAGTTTTTAAATATTAATATAATTTTTGTGTTAACTTCACTTTAGATAAAAGAATTGTCAATATAAGATCTTCGTGAACTTCGTGTCCTCTGTGGTAAAAGCTTTTTATATGTTCTAATTTGATCGGCCAGAGGCCGCCGCTCGCCCGAATGCGAGCACTAGGTTCTTCGTGGTTTATAACTGCGGATATTTTAGAAAGGTAAAAAATGAAAAGTCTAATGATAGTATTTTTATATTTGTCGGTACTGTGGCATTGGGCTTTTACCGCGGATAAACCGGATGTTGACAGTATTGGTGTTTCTCTGCGGGTGGCAGTTGGACAATTTAAATTGGAACCCGATCTGGGAAAGAATCTGAAGAAAATTCAGCAGTATCTAGATGATGCCGCCGCTAAAAATGTTGATCTGATCGTCTTCCCGGAATTAGCATTGACCGGATATCCGCCGAAAGATATTAAGAAACTTGATTACGTCAATCAGAAGAAAACGGAGGAAGCATTACTCATCATACAAAATCGGGCCAAAGAACTTTCTATTGCTATTGCAATCGGCGTTGTGTGGCTTGAACAGGAAGGTGTTTGGCGCAATCGTGCCATCTTTATAAATGAACAGGGAAAAATCCTAGCCTCATATGATAAAATTCAGCAAACCGGACATGAACGTAAGTTTTTTGTCGATGGTGATCGTCTGCCGGTTTTTTCCTGGCGGGGTCTCCATCTGGGTATGCTTATTTGCATGGATATGCGCTTTCCGGAATTATGGCGATTAATGCGGATGCAGGATGTAAATTTAATGCTCCATCTGGCTGCTGCCTATGGAGATAATGAATGGAAACTTCCCGTACTGGAGGGTACCATGCGCTGCCGGGCCGCTGAGAACGGTTACTTTATTATCAGTTGCAATAATGCCGGGCCGATACCTATGATGACCTCGGCTATATATAATCCCAAAGGACTGATCATGGCCAGAGCGAATTTTGCGATAGAGGAGCTTGTTTTTTCCGATATCGTTGTCGGCGCTCCGGAGGGATTTGTTGATTTT
Source organism: uncultured Calditrichota bacterium (assembly GCA_964489835.1). Taxonomy (GTDB): domain Bacteria; phylum Calditrichota; class Calditrichia; order JAJRVZ01; family JAJRVZ01; genus CAZBBC01. Next base: position 7,079 of record CAZBBC010000094.1, on the reverse strand, counting down.
AAGGATACTGTTTATAAACTGAACAGAATCGTAAAAGACTAAACCGTTGTTATATTTGTTAAATTTGCCTGACATATTCATATGTATCTCTCGCAGAGCCGCCAAGACCTGCCCCCGCCAGAGGCGGGCGGCGCAGAGAAATTATCCACGAATTTCACGAATTTTTTCTATTTTTTTATCATGTATCTTAAAATTAAATATAATTCGTGTTAATTCGTGTCAGTCTGCGCCTGATCCGGCTTCGACGGATAATCCGTGGACAAAAAACGTTGCGTCGCTGCTCGCCCGCCTCAGGCATGGCGTCTTTGCGAAAGTTAAATTATGCAGATTTGTTATTGCGATTATAAGGAAATTATATGGATCAACCGTCATCTATGCTTAAGCCGGTAAAGCCGCTTCCGGTAGATATTGTATTGGCCCCTGCCTGGTGGTATAAACATGCTGGTATTACTTTTGACAGGGATTTTTTCTTTCACCCACTTCGCCGCGTGGAAGCTGAACGCAAAATGGAATCGGTTTTGTACGAAAAATGGGGAGCATATGGACTGGGGAAGAGCCGTAACGAAAACCGGCCGGAAGTCGGGGCGGTGCATCTTGCTGCTGGATTTATGCTCTCCGAAATGCTGGGTTGTAAAATCAATTACATGGAAGACAATCCTCCGCAAGTAATCCCGGCCAATAATGAAATGTTTTCAATTAATGTGGAATCTGCTTTTAAAAGCAATGTATACAAATCTTTTATTAATCTGACAGAAGATCTGAAAAAGAAATTTGGACGATTGACAGGGGATGTTAACTGGGGGGGGAGATTGAATCTCGCCTTAGATTTACGCGGTCAGGAACTGTTCTTTGATATTATCAACAGACCGGGTGAACTACATAAATTCCTTACAGAATTGAAAAATTTCATCTCCCGGTTTGTTGATGGCATTGAAACAGCTACAGGTAGCAGTTCAATTTCGGTCAATCGTAATGTGGTTCATTTTCAAAAACCGGTATTTCTTCATTCAGAATGCTCGCACACAATGATTTCTGTTGATCATTATGAGAAATTTTTGTTCCCTTTTGATGCTGAATGGAGCCGAATCCGGCGTCCGTTTGGTATTCACTATTGTGGAGAAGACCCGCATCGGTATGCAAAAAGTTTTGCCAAACTTCCGCATCTGGATTTTCTTGATGTTGGTTGGGGTGGAGATGTTAAATTGCTGCGTCAGTATTTGCCGGATACATTTCTTAACATTCGCTTAAGTCCGGTGGCAATCATTACTCAGACTGCCGATGAAGTCCGTCAGACCATTCAGCGACTGGTAAAAGAGTCTGCTGATCCGGAGTTAACAGGGGTTTGCTGCATCAACATGGATGATCAGGTCAGTGATGAAAATATCACGGCAATTTTTGAGACTGTTGAGGAATTAAGAAATGAGTAACCCCAGCATGGTTAAACTAAACGATGATTATTTAATATTTTTAACAATTAACGTGATTTATTTACCACGAAGATCACGAAGTTTTAATAATAACAATTTTTTAGATTGAATTAAGAAAAGAATACCTGTCTAAATTTTTAAAACTTTTATCCACGGATTATCCGGCGCAGCCGGACACGGATTAAAACAAAAAAAAATAATATTTAAATTTAATTTATGATAGAATCTAAGGAGTAAGAAAATGAAATCATCAAAGTGGTTGATGTCTTTAGTAGTCTATGGTTTGGTATTTTTTCTTGCGGCCAATTTATGGGGCGTCGATCGAAAGATTACAGAAATCAGAAGATTCGGTGCCAAGGAAGCCAGGCAGGGTGTTGCGGTCGATAAGGATCACATCTATGCCATAGGTACAGATATCATCGGTAAGTACGAGAAAAAAACGGGTAAATTAATCGCTACCTGGTCCGAAAAAGGTAAAAAATCGATTATTCATTTGGACAGTGGTGTTATTATTGATGGAAAACTTTATTGTGCCCATTCCAATTATTCCGGTGTGCCGATGACCAGTTCCGTGGAAATATGGGATGCGAAGACGCTTCAACATATCAATTCCCATAGTTTTGGGATCCAATGGGGTTCCTGTACCTGGGTTGATCGTCATCAGGGTTATTGGTGGGGGGCTTTTGCACACTATGGAAAATTAAAATCTATCACTGGTACAGACAACGCCTGGACAACGCTGGTTAAATTTGATGATAATTGGCAGGCGCTTGAATCCTGGGTCTTTCCGGAGGAACTCCTTCGCCGGTTTCAAAATATGAGTAATTCCGGCGGTTCCTGGGGTCCGGATGGATTGTTATATTGTACCGGACATGATGAACCCGAACTTTACGCACTACAATTACCCGTCACAGGATCCGTCTTAGAATTAGTGGATATCATATCTGCCACCAATACCGGCCAGGGATTGGCCTGGGATCGCAATAATTCAGGAGTACTTTTTATGATCAGTAAAAAAAACAGACAGGTCATTGAATCAAATTATGATGTTAGTGGCATTCAATTACGGCAAGGAAAATTTCTTACCGAAGAAGAGGCAATAAAAGAACTGGCTTCTTTCGCAAAAAAATATTCTAATGTTAGTGAGTGGAATACCCGGGCAGAAACCATTCGTGAAGGTATTCGTCGCGGGGCTGAACTTATCCCGGAGCCGGCAAAGTGCGACTTGAAACCTTTAATTCATAGTAAAAGAATGTATGATGGCTACACCGTGGAAAACGTGGCCTTCGAGAGTCTTCCGGGATTTTTTGTCACCGGTAATTTGTATCGTCCTTCTGATGGGCACGGCGGTTATGCTGCTATTTTGTGTCCGCATGGTCATTTTCCGGAACCAAACGGCGGCGGTCGCTTCCGACCTGATCATCAGATCAGATGTGCCACTCTGGCCCGGATGGGTGCCGTTGTTTTTTCCTACGATATGATCGGTTGGGGGGAGTCAACACAGTTTGATGACTACAAGTTTCCGGATTCACACGGAAAATTCAGTAAAGCTGTCGCTTTGCAAACCTGGAATAGCATTCGTGTGATTGACTTTTTAGAATCGCTGGGAATCGTGGATCCCGACCGGATAGGTGTTACCGGAGCGTCGGGTGGCGGAACACAAACATTCTTATTGGCAGCCGTGGATAACCGAATCTCGGTTTCGGTACCCGTTGTTATGGTCTCAGCTCATTTTTTTGGAGGTTGCATGTGTGAAAGTGGTATGCCCATACACCGTAGTGAAAATCACTTAACGAATAATGCGGAAATCGCTGCTCTGATCGCACCCCGACCGATGTTGTTGGTTTCTGACGGGCAGGACTGGACAAAAAACACACCCGATGTTGAGTTTCCTTATATTCGCAATATATATAAATTATTTGGGGCAGAAAATATGGTTGAAAATATTCATCTGGCTGATGAAGGTCATGACTATGGATATTCCAAACGGATAGGGGTCTATAAATTTTTAGCCAAACACCTGCATTTAAATCTTGATAAGGTTCGGAAAAAAGTGGGGGAGATCGATGAAAGCCTGGTTCAGGTTGAGAAGAAAGAAACCATGTGTGTGTTTAATGCTGAACATCCAAGGCCGGCAAATGCTGTAAAATCTGTAACCTGGTAATAGTTAGGCGAAAAATTTATTGAAATAAAATATATGATTAGTACTTTTACTCAAAAATAACCTAAACTGCAACAGCCCCAATCAAGGGGGCTAGGGGGTTGTTTATATGGAGAAACGAATGCAATATTTTAATTATTTAAGCAAGTGGAAAATCATAAGTCTTAGGCTGCTCCTCATCTCGCTAATATCGGGTATGGTTTATTCCTGTGAGCAGAAGTCGCAATCTTCGGTGTTTGAGAAAGCAGTACAAGAACCGGTCAAATATACCGGTGATCGCCAGCCGGATGAAAGATTTTATGACGGCAAACTCCCACATGCGATCGGTGTTCACCATTATCAGGTATTCCGGGCCAATCGAACATTTCCTTCAGAAGGCGGAGATATTGGCTGGACGTATAATCATCAGCCATTCCTTGCATACTGGAAGAGTAAGTTTTATCTGCAATACTTAAGCGACCTGTTTCAGGAACACACCCCTCCCGGACGCACCCTGTTAGTCACATCAAACGATGGAAGACATTGGTCAGATCCTGCCATCATTTTTCCCGAGTATACGTTGCCGGAGATTAATTATAAATCTGCACATATTCCTGCCGGTACAAAATCAGTGATGCATCAGCGGATGGGTTTCTATGTTGCCCCTAACGGTAGGCTCCTGACATTGGCGTTTTACAGCTACTGTGAAACACCGCGTACATCTCCCAATGCCGGTAATGGTTTGGGCAGGGTAGTGCGCGAGATCTATCCGAATGGTAGTCTTGGACCCATATATTTTATCCGCTACAACCGGCACGCCGGTTGGAATGAAACCAATACCGCTTATCCTTTTTATAAAGAAAGTCGTGATGAAGGATTTTTAGAGGCTTGTCAGGCCTTACTGGCGGATAAATTAATAACTTTGCAATGGTGGGAAGAAGACCGGGCGGAAGATGGATTTTATGTGATTAATCCGGGAGATGTTAAAAATGCCGCTTACTTTTCAAAGGATGTGGTGACCTCGATGGGGGCCGGAAAAGCATTTAATTTCTTTCACAGAGCAGACGGAATCGTTGTTGGTTTATGGAAAAATCAATACGGTGCTCTTAGTGCCGATAATGGCAAAACCTGGGAAAAAATTACAAAAAACAGAACGCTGATGACTGATGGTGCGAAAACCTGGGGTCAGCGCACAGAGGATGGGAAATACGTGATTGTTCATAACCAATCGGCCACCTTTCGAAACCGTTTTCCGATGACTTCAATGGTAAGTGATGACGGACATTTGTTTGATGATCTGTTGTGTCTCAGAAGTGATATTCCTCCCAGACGATTTCAGGGCATACATAAAAGATCCGGCTCACAATATTATCGTGGTATTATTGAAGGAAACGGAGATCCTCCCGGTGAAGAAGTTTGGATCACCTATAGTGTTAATAAGGAGGATATCTGGATTTCCAGGATACACGTACCGATCGCCGGTACCGTTGCTGACCATGTCGATCAGGATTTTGAGAAAACTAAAAATGAAACCGATCTGAATCTTTGGAATTTATATGAACCGACGCTTGCTCCGATTCATATTATCGTTGATCCTCTTGATCAGAGCAACCATTGTATGCAATTAAAGGATGAAGAACCCTTAGATTATGTAAAAGCAGAGCGGATATTTCCGGGAAGGAAAAGGATCGGGATACATTTTAGATTTAATCCACTGAAGATCGCGATGGGCAGTGCGATGGATGTTGAGGTTCAGGATAAATTCGGAAATCGACCGATGCGGTTGAGAATCGATAAGGATTGGTTGAGTACGGATATTAAAAGTATTGAAGCGCAAGCGCCAATAGCTCTGACAGGTAATAAATGGTACTCCGTTGATTTGATGCTTGACTGTGAAAAACAGAACTATACCCTGACTGTAAATAATAGAATAACTAACAAGACTATTCCGTTTGCCACAAGGGTAGAAGAATTACAAAGAATCGTCTTCCGGACCGGACCCTATCGGAATGAAGTACCGCCGGTGGTTATAAATGAAGCAACCGATAATCCGGCAGGCTTAAATACCGAGGATTTGGCTGGTGCGGATCAAAAAGTAAAATCTTCTGTATATTTAATCGATGATGTAAGAACCAGCGATGGGAAATGATATTAATAATTCCTTGAGTCTTTAGAAAAATTGGTGAGACGAATTTAGACTTTTTTATGAGTAAAATCATGAATGTTCAGTTAATACTTAAATCATTTTTAATTCTCACAGGAATAATAAATGGTTTACGGTTTTAAGAAACATAGAGACTTTAGAAAAAAGAACTCACCCTAAATCCCTCTCTTGGAAAGAGAGGGACTTTAGGGAGCCCCTTCTCTTTTCAAGAGAAGGTTGAAAATGCGGCTTAGACGCAGGTTTGGGGATGAGTTTTTTAATCCCTAATGAATCATTTTTTTTAACTGGACACTAATGAGGTAATATATTAATCACTTACAAGGAGTCCCCCAATGATCAATCGCTATTACAAAAGCGGACAAATGCTGGATGTGGCCGGATTGAATAAAATGATCGTCTTACTCGACCGCAGTGAGACTGAAATGACCGAAGTAGCGCTGAATGAATGGCCGCCCCAATTGGATGGACCACCTCATAAACACGACGAAAAAGAACAGATCTTTTATATCACTTCCGGTGAGGGGCGGGTGATTGTCGGGGATGAGAAAGTTAATGTCAAACCGGGATATCTTATCCATGTACCGGTTGGTGTCGTCCATCAGACAATAACAACCGGTAGTAAACCTCTCTGTTATATGTTATTTAACATGTTTGTTACCGAGAATAAAGAAGGTCATGTATCTTTCGCTGATCATATTGAGAAGGTAAAGGAAATCCGCAGAAAACAGGCGGACTTGGGAATTTTTGCGGTGGCCGGCGCAGAGCAAACAGCATCTGCCCAAAAAAAAGGTAAATTTATCGAGGATATTTATTCCGGAGAAATCTATGAATTTGGTTCCAACCAGACTATTTTATTACTCGATCGGACGGAAACAGAAAAGTTCGAATATGTGGTTGTTCGCTGGCCGGCCGGCAGCAAAGGAGCGATGGTAGCCCATAAGGAAAAGGAGCAAACATTTTTTGTATTGTCCGGCAGTGGGTGGGTAACCATTGGTGAGGAGAGTGAAACCATAAAAACCGGGAACCTCATATTTGTACCAAGAAATGTAAAGCACACAACAGAAGCCGGTGAAGAAGAATTGACCTATTTGTGTTTGAATTCACTGGTTGTTAAACCTGAGGATAATAGTTTCGCAGAGATGTATAACCGTATCGCGCCGGCACGAATAAAGCGCTGGAAATCAGGCGACGCTTCCATTGGTGAATAAACTACATTAAACCTTGGTTATTAATATGTTATGTATTTTCAATAAACAATTCTAAAAAAAAGGACTATGCTATGAAGATAAGGATAATCCTATTTATTATTGGTGGTGTTCTGATGTTCTCATCCGCCTGCCAAAAACAA
>CAZBBC010000093.1:0-18605 GCA_964489835.1 uncultured Calditrichota bacterium | reverse complement strand
TCACAATCCTCATTCATAATCTTGTTTTTTCTATCCATCTTATATTTAAACTTAAATGCCGGTACAACAGGTAAAATTTCCGGTATAATTGTCGACAAAAGCACCGGTGAACCATTGCCAGGGACAAATGTCGTCATCGAGGGTACAAATTGGGGTTCATCCACTGATCTCGAAGGGAATTACAATATTATCAACATTCCTCCAGGTACCTATACACTTACAATTCATTTTATAGGCTATACAAAATTTAAGGTTATGGATGTAAAGGTAAGTGCGGACAGAACTACCAAGCAAAATGCTGCACTTACTCAGGAAATGCTTGAAGGGCAAGAAATTGTTGTCATTGCCGAAAGACCGGTTATAGAGATAGATCGTACCCATACATCTGCTATCATTAAATCGGAGACTGTTGATCTTATGCCTGTAACTGAGGTTAGAGAAGTCATTGCCCTGCAAGCGGGTGTTGTGGATTTTGCCGGAGCTCTTCACTTCAGGGGAGGACGTGCACGAGAAGTCTCGTATATCATCGACGGTATACCGGTTAATAACGCTTATAGCCAGGGAGGTGGCAACAATGTAGCTGTTGAAAACTCAATGATCGAAGAGTTGGAGGTGATTAGCGGTACTTTTAATGCAGAATATGGTCAGGCACAATCTGGAGTGATCAATATTATTACAAAAAGACCGGCTAAACATTTCTCTGGTAATTTTAGATTGTACACCGGTGATTGGTGGAGCAACAAAGATAATATATTTCTTGGTGTAAGCGATTTTAATCCGCTTGTTGAAAAGGATTTTCAATTTGACCTATCAGGTCCAATGTTATCAGAAAAGATTGGTTTTTTTATAAGCGGCAGATACAATAACTCGCAAAGTCTGGAGTGGTACGAACGTCGGTATATGCCGTATGACGGTTGGAGAATCGCTGCATACAGGGAATGGTTTGCAAAATATCAGACTGAAGATCTTTCAGCTTCTCAGGCTATTCCGATCCCTGATTCACTGCGAACGGGTGATTTATCACGAGGGCCTCTTTCTACCGGATTCTCGTCTGATTTTCAAGCAAAATTAAGTTTTTATCCAAGTCCGCAAATTAGTCTAACTTATCAGGCATTTGCCTCTTTGAGTGAGCGAAAGGGCAGTACGAGCAGTACTTATCGCTATCAACCGGATGGCCGGGGAACAAGTAAGGGATGGGCTATTACCCACAATTTTCATTTTCATCACATGCTTTGGGAAAATTTTTTTTATGACCTGGCTTTCTCTTATCAATTTAATGACGGAGAAAGTTACTATCGAAAAGACAACAAGCAGGCGATTATACCGGGTGAAGAAGGTATCCAGCTTATTTCCTCCTCGGTGGACGGCTTTTCCCTCGGCAGTACGGATTGGTTTTATTCAGGTAGAGCTGATAAAAACTATAGAAAGAAGTATCAGATTAACGGTAATGTTAATTGGCAAATGGACAAGTATAATTTTATCAAAGCCGGCTTTATAGCAATGCAGCATGATATTAATTCATGGTCACGTGGGTATCGACAGACGCAAGAATGGGCGAACAATCAATTTCCGGTTAATTATCAAATTGAGAATCCTGAAACTGAAGAATTACGAGATCCTGCATTTAGTGAATATTGGAATTATCTTAATACTGTCTGGTGGAAGGATTGGGAACAAACATTCGGCACAACACCGTATATCGCCGTGTTGGATTCGGAATTTACACTCTGGCATGATTATGATATTTCTCCGCTGGAAGTAGCGTTTTATGTACAAGATAAATTGGAGTTGGGAGAAATTATATTGAATGGCGGGCTGCGTATAGATATTTTTAAACCTAATGAGAAATATCCTTTGGAATTACGGACAGAAGCAACGAACCTCTACAGTGAGCAAAATATTGCCGAGGCCTCTACAAAATTTAATTTGAGTCCGCGATTAGGGCTTTCTTTCCCTATTTCCAGCAGAGGAGCCTTTCACGCTTCTTATGGGCATTTTTTTCAGATGCCGAGTTTTCAATATATGTTCAACGGAAAGATACAACCCATGACACAATTAACGCTTGATGGTCGTTTGCTGGGGAATGCGAACTTGGAGCCGGAAAAAACCATTGCTTATGAAATCGGTTTGCAACAAGGGATAACTGAAAGTATTGTATTGAATCTAACGGCGTATTATAAAGATTTCCGCAATTTGCTCGGAATTGAACAGGTTACAACAATTGACGCGGTATCATACACCCGGTTTATAAACAGGGATTATGGTACGAATAAAGGAATTACGCTCAATATCTCCACCACGGGTGCCGGAATGGTCAGCGGTGCTATTAATTATACACTCGCTTTTGCTAACGGTAGTTCGTCAGACCCTAATGAACTTCGCATGATCCAAACAGCAACCCGAATTGGCGGTAAACAGGAACAATTTATTGATCGAAAGATATTACCGCTAAACTGGGATCAGTGGCATACGGTAAATGTCTACGTTAATTTTAGTCGTCGGGAAAACTGGAGCATCGGCATCATCGGTTCATATATGTCCGGCACGCCATATAGCCCGACCTTTATTGAGCGTTTTGATATTTTAGCGATGGAATACAAAAATGCAGCATATAAGCCGGTGCGATGGAATGTGGATTTTAAAGCAAAAAAATATTTTCGCATCGGTGGTGTAAACACTGCAGTTTTTCTTAAAGTGGATAACGTTTTTGATCACTTGAATCAAAATTTTGTCCATTCATCAACTGGACGCGCAGACGAAATCGCACGGCTACCTGAGAACCAAATGCTTTTAAATGAGCAACTACGACAAGAAGGGCAATTCACATTAAATGAGGTTGATGTGAGACCAGACTATTTCTCGAAGCCGAGACGAATTCAGTTTGGACTTGAGGTTAATTTCTAAATCATAATTTGAGGTATGAGCATGAGTAGAATTTTGACTATAAAATTGAATAGAATAAGATTCATTCAATTTTGGACATTAATTAACACTGTATTATTTTTAATTTCCTTGTCTTTTGCACAAGAGATCGATGATACGAAAGACAACTCTATCAACACATACAATTTAAATAAGAACACACGCAGTAAACGGCTTTTCAAATCTGCTTCTCTGCAAGCTGTTAGCAATTCCAGATTCATACGATCTGTTCTGCATGACGGAAATCTTATCAAGGGCGGTCTAGTCAACATTGGGGCAGTCGGGAACAGAGATATAATACCCGGTAGTGAGAGTGCGATCGGATGGCCAAAAGGCTCAAAATGGGTTAATTATATCTTTTTAACCGATTTTTATGTCGCCGCCGAAGTTACAAATGCAAGTGACGAAATAATCCATGTTATTTCGGATCACTGGACCAGAAGTGGAGGCGCAAACAATCTGGCACCGGATGGCTCTCACCTTAACGCTATGCAACCTTTACCGAAGTACTACAATCTTGATCAGCCAGAATCTCAGGAGACACCGCTTGTTTATGGTATCAGTGAAGATGTCGGATTTGACGGTTTCCCACGTACCGGAGATAAAGGTGAGGGCAATGGTCAGTTAGAACCGCCGGAAGATTTCAATGGCAACGGAGTATTGGATTTGTCAATGAAAAATATTGTCGGTTGGTATGCCATTAATAACCAAAAACAAACCTGGCCCCGATGGTGGCCTGCAGGTTCCTATCCTGGGGACACAAGAAAGCCCGGCGATGAATTTGAAGGTTTACGCGCCGGTTATTGGAACGGTGAATATGGGGCTTATAATCGTGCGGATCAGGAATCCTATTATGTCATCGATGACCGGGAGAATACCCGATTTACATATTTCCCTTTTGAGAATGACCAACGACCGTGGCCGAATGGCGAAAGAGGACTTGGACTGAAAGTGGAATCTCGTACCTATCAATGGAATGCGCGTTTGGCAGAAGATATTCTCGTATCCATTTTTGACGTGACTTTGAAAGATGGAGCAAAACCACTAGAAAAGTGCGTTGTGGGCATGTGGGTCGATCCGGACCTGGGTGCTTCTAACTCAGGCGACGATGCCTGGTTCGATACCAAGATCGATATCACTTTTGCCTGGAATCGATTGGGGTTCGCAGCTAACGGTTTGCCCATCGGATATTTGGGGTTCGCATTTTTAGAGAGTCCGGGTCTGGCACATGATGGTATCGACAATGATGAAGACGGCATGACTGATGAAAGCCAAAATAACGGTATTGATGATGACGAAGACTTTAAACCCTGGGAAGACACCAACGGTAATGGGGAATGGGATTGTAAGGAAGTAGATGGAGTACTTGATTGCGAACCGTTGAATGATGATGTGGGGCATGATGGTCTTGAGCCATTATCACCGGGATATCCCGGCCCGGACGAAGGCCAGGCAAATGGCGTTCCCGATGTTGGAGAACCTAATTTCGACCAGACGGATAACGACGAATCCGACCAGGTTGGTTTAACTTCGATGTATCTAAAAAGAACAGACAATCGTCTCACCAGGCCCGAGGAATATTGGCAGACCGAGCTTATACCCGGTACTTTTAAAACAGAGCCCGGGTACCAGGCTGATATTTGCTGGACCTACGGTAGCGGTTATGTCGAATGGGCCGGCTCGGGCGAAACACACCGCTATGCCATCGCCCTGCTATTCGGTAATGACAAGGATGATATTATCCGCAACAAGAAGACAATGCAAGTGATTTATGATCACGACTATAACTTTGCCAAAGCACCGAATCAACCGATTCTGGTAGCAACCGGCGGGAATAAAGAAGTTTATCTCAGTTGGGATAATAATGCTGAGTACTCCTGGGATCCCGTTTATGGCAATGATTTCGAGGCCTATTATATCTTCAAGAGTACGGAACCTGCGTTTACCGATATTAAAACCATAACAGACGCTTTTGGTAACCCATTGCTTTTTAAACCTTTAGCCATTTTTGATAAAAAAGACGGTCTTAAGGGGCCGCATCCGGTAAGTATTGGAAGCGAGATTGGGCCGGAAAGCGATCTAGGGGTTCATTACAACATGGGCACGGACAGTGGTTTAAAGCATTTCTACATAGACAATGACGTCGATAATGGACGTATATATTACTATGCTGTCGTTTCCGTCGATATGGGCTACGACCCCAGTTTTTACCCGGAACTTTCTCCATTGGAAGGTTTGCAGCCGATTTCCCCAACTGAATGTTCGGCAACGATCCAAACCGACCCGCTGGGCCGACCTATATCATTTGATAGGAATACTGCTGAAGTGATTCCAACAGAACCAATAGCCGGGTGGGTAGAACCAGGTTTCGATAAAATGGAAGGCGATCATAAAACCGGTTATGGTACAGGACATATTGAATTCAAAATTATCAATCCATTTAAAATCAGGCCAGATGAAAAATATCTGCTGGAGTTCAATGACGACGGTACTTATGAAAAAATCGATTCTGCTTATACCGGTCATTTAAGCTTTATGAACATACGTTCTGAAAACAGAAATGAATATTTGGTCGGAGTTTCTAATCCGAATAACGATACGGAATTCTTTGTCGATGGTTTTCAGATCTTATTATTCAATGATGAGACAGCTTTGGATTCCTTATACTGGGATATTGGAAGTTCAAAGCTAATTGTAAACGATATTACCGACAAACTGAATGGTATGCGCGTCGCCCGTGATTATGAAATAAAAGTCATGGAATTGGGTGCTGATACATCTTTTGCTACAAAGAAACCTACGAACTTTCAGGTATGGGATGTCACCGATCCTGACAATACTTTTAAACTAACTTTTTTTCACTTTGACGTAGGCAATGATGGGATCCTAAGCGCTGATGATCAGATTACCCTTCTTGCGAATAAGAATAAAGTGCTTTGGGGTTGGAAATTTCTGTATCCTTCAAATACGGATAGTACGGCTAAAACACTACCACAGAATGGTGATGTTTTAAAAATAGTATCACGAAAAACATTTGATAGAAATGATTCTTTCGAGTTTACAACCTTGGGTAATATAATTAGCAAATCGAAAGCCAAAGATGAGTTGGCAGATATCTATGTCGTACCCGATCCTTATATCGCTTATAATGAGACGGAAAGAGTCGTTATTAGTGAGGCCGAAGGATTGCCACCACGAAAACTTGATTTTGTCGGTCTGCCGAAAGAATGTACGGTTACGATTTTTACCGTTGCAGGGAAAATGGTTCGTAAACTCGAGTATCACTCTTTGGGTGAAGACAGACGTCTTACCTGGGATCTGTTAACTTTTGACGGTCTTGAAATTGCCCACGGTATCTATTTTTATGTGGTAGAAGCACCCGACATCGGAAAAAAGATTGGCAGATTTGCAGTTATCAAATAATAGAAGAAAGGGTAAGGAATGGCCAGAATAAATAGATTAATACTTTTCGAGTGTCTTCTGATCATTGTTTACAATACAAATGTTTGGCCTCAGTTCATCATAAACGTACGCGGTGCGGGTACAACCGCAGCACCCTTTTTAGAGATTGGCGTCGGAGCCCGCGCAATGGGAATGGGCGGAACGTATGCTGCAATTGCGAATGATCCCACGGCACTTTATTACAACCCAGCAGGAATTACCATGATAAACAGCCTGCAAATGGAACTTATGCATAATGAATGGCTGGTGGATACAAAGCACGATTTTTTCGGAGGTGTTCTGCCGTTGCCATTCTTCAACTCTGCCCTGGGATTTAGCATAATTTCCCTCTATTATGGTGATAAACCTGTGCGAACGATCAAACGACCGGAGGGTACCGGGGAGAATTATGACGCCCTTGATGTTGCTGTAGCCCTCTCATATGCAATGGCTCTTACCAATCGTTTTTCGTTTGGATTGTCGGTAAAATGGATAAACCAAAGAATCTGGCATGAATCCGGAGACGCTGTTGCTCTCGATCTGGGTATTTTTTACGAAACTGCATTAAAGGGTTTGAAGCTTGGTTTTTGCATGAGTAATTTCGGCACCAATCTCCGGTTACGTGGAAGAAATTTGGATTCAACGGTTGATCCTGACGAGAAGTATGAGAACATTGATCGTGTTCCGGTGCAGTTCAAAACCGACTCATATCCTTTACCAATGACATTACGTGCGGGCATTTCTTATGAAAAAGGCCTTGGCATGCTGGGCTCGTTACTTATAGCCGCAGATTTACTACATCCCACCGATAATCAGGAAAGCATTAATCTCGGCATCGAGTACGGTTTTGCAGGTATGTTTTACCTTCGTGGTGGTTATGAAAATCTCTTTGAAGACAATGGTGTAAACGGCTTAACCCTGGGTTGCGGTATAGATTACTACCATCCCGGCAGCATGGGATTTCGCATGGATTATGCCTATTCCGACTGGGGTATCCTGGATAATTGCCATAGATTTTCGGTTGGAATAAGTTTTCCTAAGTGAATAGCTGAGCATATCTTTAAATTGAAAAAAGAATAAAATCAAAAGAAGGAAATGCCTATGGAAAAATCCGTCTCACACTCAATTGTTTTGTGAAAATCAGAGTTCTGCAAAATATCGTAATTCGTCATTCCGAGCGGAGCGTCAGCCACGGCTGATCCGCCGAGGCGGAAAGGGATCTCGTAAATTCATAAATTACAGGAGATTGCGTCGTTCGCACGCTCACTCACAATGACGACAAAAATTACATTTTGCATAAGTCTATTATGAAAACATGAAAGGAGGAAAAAGAAAAAAATTATTAAAAAATCTAAACCATTAAATTTGACACTACCTAAAAACAAAAATAGGAGGAAGCTATGAAATCCTTAAGATACGTTGTTTTTTTGTTAGTTGCATTTTCAGGCAGTCTTTTGGCTCAAATTGATCTGCCCAGCGAAGGCCTTGTCGGGCATTGGACATTTGACGATCCCGAGAATCTAGGCGTTGCGGCCCTCGGCGACGCATTGGTCGCGGCGAGGAATGATTTAGGCCCCAATCCGGATTTTGCTGCTGTAGAAGGCCCGAACGAAGGAAATGGAGCCGCTCAGATTGGATTAGGAACATATTTAATTTGCGCACATAATATCTTAGCAAATGGTCCGGAAGGGGCAACCGGGGTCAACGAGTACTCATTTGTTTTCGATTTTCATCTCGCTGCAGGTCTTGATACATATTACTCATTATATTCCACGTATACTGATATTACTCAGGGTGATGCGGCATCTTTTATAGAGGATGATGGTGGAATGGGACCCGGTGGGCTTCACATGGGTGACAGAATTAACTATTTTGCAACCGATACAACGGGTTGGTACCGGCTGGTTGTTACTATTGACCTGGGAGACCCGAATTTCTACAAGAATGCTGTTTATTATTTGGACGGACAACTCTGGGGTATTCCTCGTTATCTTATTAATGGAGGTCCTGACGGAGTATTTGCATTATCTGCGTTTCTGACCGGAGCTAACGTGGTTAATCTCTTTGGAGACAATGACGGTGAAGATGCAGCCATTGATGTCGCTGAGGTTGCGCTTTATGATCGGGTTTTAAGCGTTGCTGAGGCAGAAGCACTGGGAGGCTACGGACACGTCGTTACCTTTGGCTTTCCTGTTGAAGATTGGAGTTTCGAAAATGCTGAAGATCCATTTGCATCCAGTGTTTTTTATGGGCGTGCTATTGAACCCGTTGGCGAAGGAGCAAGCGTTGTTGATGGAATAGTAACTGTTGATGCTGGGAGTTATTTAGAGGCAAACGTTAATATCAGTGCCAGAGGCGGTGCAAATGTCAACTGGTATAGTTTTGAAATGGATGCAATTTTACCCCAGGCCGGTGTACCCTATGCTATATTGCAAACAGATGCGACCAATTTAAATGATGCCGTGCTCAAGATAAACGAACAAGGTCAAATTGGTTCAAATGCGCTTGGCTGGTCGGCCGATACGATTTTAACGAATCAAGTCTATCGGGTTGTTACGACAGTTAGCGATTCAGACGTCATTGTTTACCTGGATGGTGAGCCGGTATTGACAAAATCAATTACCCCTGATGGGGCGATGTCATTGGTACCTGGTGGGAAAGTACTCTTCTTTGCGGATGATAATAGTGAGGACTCGGCCATTAAAGCAGATTACGTCCGTCTTTATAACTTGACGCTTGATCCTGAAGCTGTAAAAAATTTGGGTGGTTATGAACATTACTTTAGTTCTGAAAATACACCTGCAGGACAGAGCATGGTATTCAATGCCGCCCTTAATCAATATGGTTATATTCCATATTCCGCTGACTTTGATGTGGCTGTGGGTGGAACGTTTACTGTCGAAATGTGGATGAAAACAGGCCCGTATATAGGCGATCCGGCTATTTTGGGCACCAAGGATTGGGCTAGTGGAAGTAATCCCGGTTGGATTATTTACGAAGAGGATGGTAATGTGGAAATGCGTGTTTATGACTCGCAGAGGGCTGGAATCAAACCCACTGTCGGCGCACTACCTGCGGATCGCTGGGCACATGTCGGCATTATTGTGGACGTTGCAAGAACATCATGGTTTATCAATGATGCTTTTGGTGGTACGAATATTGTCTTTCAAAATCCAATTACTAGTGGTCTTCCACTTGCTTTTGCGCAAGATCCCACGTATACTTACGACCCCGCTTATAATGGAAGCATGGACGAAGTTCGTATCTGGCAAGCAGCTTTAACCCCTGAAACTTTAATAAAATGGCGTCATAAAAAAATTACATCGGATCATCCGAATTATGATGCGCTTGTCGGATATTGGAATTTTGATGAAGTTCAGGGTGGCACCATTATAACGGATTTGAGTCCCCAGCACCATGATATTACTCTCGTTAATGGTCCAACAACGAGGGTATCGTATGTGCCAATGGGAGATGCGGCGATGCAGCAGCAGAATGATTTGGCTGCAATATGGGGCTTTACCGAGAGAATAGAAGGAGAACCTGACTATATTAGTAATACGTCCGATGAAATGACGATCAGCTCACCTTTTCAAGCAGGTATTGGTCTTGCGAAAAAGGCTCAGGTTAAAGAAGGTTTCAATATTACAAACTATAACGTAGAAAAGTATGCGATTATCGGCAACAATGGTTTAGAAGGCCAAACAGTCGCAGATGTGAGCGAAGGAGTGCAAAAACGGCTTGAACGCGTTTGGTATTTTGATATGAGCGAAACTTTTAAAGATCAGAGTCTGAATGCCGGCTTTGTACTGAATCTGACTGCTGGTCCGGCGGAAAATTATGTTTTATTGGTGCGCACAGGGGAGGAAGGTGCGTTCACGATAGCTGCAACGGCAACATCTGTGCAAGATTCACTGGTTAGTTTTGAAGGCCTTGACCCGAATGACTCAGACTATATGACTCTCGGAACACTCGATGAGACCAATTCACCTTTGGGTATTTTCACCGGCATTGATAAAAATGATGCTGTGGTTTATACCTGGGAATTGTCGAAAAATTACCCAAATCCATTCAATCCTTCAACTACGATTGCATATTCGCTTAAAGAACGATCCAACGTCAAATTGATAGTATACAACACGCTGGGTCAAAAAGTTGCGACTATACTGGATATTACAAACCAGCCGGCAGGCAAATATCAGGTAATCTGGAAACCAGAAAATCTATCTTCAGGTGTCTATTTTTATCGCCTTCAGGCAAGTGATTTTGTAAAAAGCCACAAGATGATTATTATGAAGTAAATTGGTAGAAATCACTATCGTAAATTAAAGGCCATTGATGGAATTTATTAATGGCCTTTTTTAAATTTCTTTATTATTAGATTGATGAACATGAAAGATCAATTAAAAATAAAGCACACTCATATTTCCTATTGGAGTATCATATTTATTTGTATATCAATTTGCTCGATGTTCTTAAATTGTGCCCAAAATGATAAAATTCCTAAAAATCAAATTCTTACACGTATTGGAAATGAAATAATAACGGTTCGCGATTTTAAACTCAATTATGAGTTTGGTTTTAGCAATCTTAAAAAGGGAAAGACTCGGAAAAGGAATTACCTTAATTACATGATTAACGAAAATGTTTTAGCGTTGGAAGGTTATCGACTTGGATTTGATCAGTCACTTCGTGTTAAGCGAGAGGAAAAATCGCTCGTAGAAGAGCTTATGGTTGAAGCACTTTTTGAGAAAGAAGTCAAAAGCAAGATTAAAGTAACACAAAATGAAATCCAGGATTCCATCAATAAATCGAAAGTGAGTTTTAAACTAAGATTCTGGATTGAACCTTATCTAACTGATGCCAACCTTACAGTTGCCGCAATGCGTGCCCGAGGTTATGCGGACGTCGTCGGACAAAAACTTGAAAATAATCCTGAGGTTAATTTCAGTTTAAAAAACTTTGAAACTGATTATATCACATTTTTGGAAATAAGACCAGAGCTGTTGGAAAAAATAAAAAACCTTCCTATCGGTGAGATATCTGACCCTATAGAACTGGATGGATTTTTCGGTATTTGTCAAATTCTGGATATTCGTCGAAGTGGGTTGTTGGAGAACGAATATAAAACAAAGGCTCCGGAATTTAATAAAATTCTTTTTCATCGCAAATATCAACAAGCCGCCATTAAATTCGTAAATGATTTCATGAGCGCGAAAAATATAGTCATGAAAGGTGAGGCGTACGGATTATTGGGTAAGGCTTTTACTGAATGGAAAAAGAATAAAGATAAAACGATTGAATCTTTTCAGGATGCAGTGGAAAAAGCAGATGATTCCGCGCCGGCCATGAAGGCATTGAAAGAGAATAGGAATAATATTTTTATGACTTCATCAGAGGAGAATTGGACCATCAATGGATTTTTAAAGAGATTCAATCCGGACCGCATATCATCAATCGACAAAAATCCTAATGGGCTTGCAGGTGCTTTAAAAGATGCAGCAGGGTTAACGATACGAGACTATTTTCTGGTTAAAGAAGCCAGAAAAAAACACTTGGAAAAGTCACCAAAACTGCAAAAAGAACTCAAACAATGGCGTAATAAATGGGTTTATGAAGAAACGCGTACTTTTTTCACTAAGGGCTTAAGTGTTAGTGATCAGGAAGCAATAGAATATTTCGAGAAAAACAAAAGTCGCTATGTGATCAATAAGGATCATCAACCCACTTTTTCAGAGTATACCCAGATGGTAAAAAGAGATGCATACAATGAAAAAGCACAACATCTGTTGGAAGCGAAAATCAAAGATTTGGAAAAACGATATCCGGTATATATCAATGAAGCCGTTTTAGATACTCTAAAGGTTATTGATTTCAATAAATCCCGATGGGCAACGATTCAGCTTTTTAAGCTCGGTTCAGGTCGACCGGCTGTACCTGTTGTAGACCTATCTTGGGGATTTTGATGGAACCATTTGCTCCCAGACGTTTTAAAACCAAAAGAGATATTATTTGGTATATCCCGGCTTCATACATGGATGCAATAAAAGACGTAAAGAGAAATTGTTACAAGTGCGTTCCAATGCCCGATCCGGGGCAGGAAAAGA
The DNA here is from genome assembly GCA_964489835.1 of uncultured Calditrichota bacterium. Taxonomy (GTDB): domain Bacteria; phylum Calditrichota; class Calditrichia; order JAJRVZ01; family JAJRVZ01; genus CAZBBC01. The sequence continues at coordinate 6,135 of CAZBBC010000093.1, read as the reverse complement.
ATATATCCAAAGTTGTGGAACAGATACGCCCTCGTGTACTGGCCAGTGATATGGGAAAATTGAGCGAAAGCTTTGTCAAAACTGCGCATGCCAAAGACGTCATGGTTTTTGTTGATGACGATAGTGGAACAGTGGATAAATGGAAAAAAATTCTAAAATGGGGAACTGACGACATCCAAACCGATCAGCCGGCAGCGTTAATTGCGTTCTTGAAGAACTGAAACAAATAAGCGGTAAACAAGAATTGTACGAGTCTATAATTAATCAGTTTATTTAAATTTTAAAAAAAAAATGAAAGATCCAATTAAAATTTATGATGCCCGATGGGAAGTGCATGAATTTAATGATGATGAAGTTAAAAGACTTTTTGAAGCCACACTAGGCTATGCTCAATTGCTTGGTATAGATACCATTAATATTACAAGGGATGTCAGACTTGGATGTGCACGAGTGATGGAAATAGCTATTAACACAGCTGTTAATGCGGGGTTTCGTGTCTATGCTTGTTTCGATTCGTTCAGTACACCGCTAAGTTATTTTACGGCTATGCTCACAACTTTAAAACATCCTAATACGATGGGGCTGACGGTAACAGCTTCCCATAATCCTCAACAATATATTGGGGTTAAGTTTACAGTTCCAACCGTACAAGCTATTGGTTATAGTTGCGGCCCTTTGGGCGGTCTTAAAAAGATCCATGAAATTTACCATTCAGATTTTACTTTAAAAGATAATGAAGGTGGAGAACTTATCATCATTACACATCCTGTAGAAGAATATATTAAATACACAATGGATGCTGCTAAAGTATCTGCAGGAAGTTTACATGGACTAACCGTTGTGCTTGATACTTTAAACGGTTCTGCGGGACCTGAATTGTTAAAAGCCTTGACAAAAGCAGGTGTTAAAGTTATTCCGCAACGGATTGTTCCCAACGGATATTTCCCGACCGGCTCCCCAAATCCTACAAGCCGGAATAAAATGGATAAGGCGATTGAAATGGCAAAGGGAAATAATGCTGATGTTGTTATTGGTGTTGATGGAGATGGTGATAGAATTGTATTTGGTGATAAGCACGGATTGTTCAATGCGGGCTTTGTTATGATTCCAATTTTGAAAACATTACTTACTGCAAAGTCTAATTCATCAACCGCGAAAGTCTTATATGATCCTAAGGTAAATCCACTAGCCCTTAAAAAATGGGGCGAACTTAATGTTGAGCCTGTGCTTTTCCGTAATGGTCACTCACAAATTAAAGGATACATGAACACAATAAATGCCCTTATCGGTGCCGAGGAATCCGGGCACTTCTATCACAAACTTGTTCTCGATAAAATTTCAGTAATAGGAGAAAATTCTCTACTTACAATTCTCCTTTTTCTGGATACTGTAAAGAAACAGAAAAGTATTCTTAAAGAGTTAAGAGAAATGCAGGAACAGGTATTTACAAGCGGCGAGTTTAACTACGAATTCTCTTCCGATGAAATCAGAGATAATGCAATGGCATCGCTGATTGAGCATTTTAAGGATGATGAGGCAACGATATCTTCAGAGTCTAATGATGGTATTGATTTGGAAGGAACCGTCATTTATAAAGGAGTGCAAATAAATTCTTCCGGTGTAACCTTAACGGAAAATTGGTATTCCGGATATGTAAGAATTGCTACAAACGAAAAAGGTGTGGTGCGGAGTTACATCTCTAGTGCCGGTAGAGAACCTGGAGAAAAAATTGTTACTACAGTTAGAGATATTCTTGAAACTCAATTTAATGGAATTGTTATAGATTAATCTAATTCTATAAAATAAATAGTCTATCAATAACAGAAAAAAATGGTGGCATAATGGGAATTAACTTCGGATTATCCCGTGAGCAAAGCCTGTGGCGTTGGAAAGTTATAATATCAACATATTTTGGATATGCTGGTTACTATCTTACACGTAAAGTCTTTACAATAAGCAAAACTTCATTATCAGAAAGCTTTGGTGTAGGACTTGATAGTATTGCTCACATTTGGACAATCTATCTTATAGCGTACATGTTGGGGATGTTCATTAATAGTTATATCGGTCGTAAGTGGGGACCTCGAATCCTTCTGCTTGGCGGTCTGGGAATATCGATTATTATTAATATCATTTTCGGATTTACAAATTCCTACTCAACATTCATGGTTTTAATGTTTTTTAACGGACTTGTTCAGGCAAGCGGTTGGCCTGGTACTGTGGGTGGTATTGCACATTGGCTGCGGAAAAAAGAACGCGGTACAATAATGGGATTTTGGTCAACGAATTATCTTGTGGGGAACATCGTTGTTAAAATGTTGGGTGGATATTTGCTGGCAATGTGGGGCTGGCAATATGCATTTTGGGGTGCTACTATGGTTGCCTTTGGAATTTGGTGGCTCATCTATTTTTGGCAAAGAACAAAACCGGAAGATGTTGGGCTTGAACCGATTATAACTGCCGAAGATGAGGATGACCGTGAAGTTAAAGCTTCCGTCGAAGATCGTATCTCTTTTAAAAAGTATACCAGACTATTACTCAATCCTATAATCCCGTTGATGGGACTGAGTTATTTTGCAATTAAATTTTTACGATATGCTTTAGATTCGTGGTTGCCCACTTTTCTTAATCTTCAAGGTTTTGATAAAGCCGAAGCTGCTTATTATTCTGCAATATTTGATATTGCCGGATTCGGGGGTGTTATTTTAGCCGGCTTTGCTTTAGACCGAATTTTCAAAGGTCGTTGGGAACAAATTGTGCTTATTATGTCAGTTGGACTAGTCGCAGGGTATTTAGTAGTAATCAGTTACGGCCAAGATCCTCTTATGCTTGCATTAAGTTTCGGACTTGTTGGGTTTATGCTATATGGGCCGGATACTTTGTTATGTGGCGCAGCATCGGTGCAGGTTGCCGGTGAGAAAAATGCTGTTGCTGTTGCGGCAATTGTTAATGGAATTGGGAGTATAGGACCCATAATTCAGGAAGAAGTAATTGGATGGCTTATGGGAGGGAAATCGGTTGAAATTGGTATGCAGAATACGAATTATTTAGCCTTAACCATGAGCATACTCCTCGTAGTCTTTTCTTTCATTATCAATTGGAATATCAGAAGAAAAATAAAAAGGCAAAATAAATGAAGAAGAGATTATTTATTACAGGCTTCGGTGGTTTTGTAGCGGGAAGTGTTATTGCTCACGCAGAAGATGATTGGGATGTCTACAGTATTGATAAAATTAAGATTCCCGAAGAACAAGGTAAAGTTAAATATTACAGTCTGGATTTATTAGATACTGAGAAGCTTACAGAATTATATAAAAAAATAAATCCCGATGCTTTAATACATACTGCAGCCATGGCTGATATTGATTTTTGCCAGAATAATCAAGATGTTGCAGAAAAAATAAATGTAGGAGTTACGAAATCGCTGGCAGCTTTGTGCAAAGAGAATGGAGCCAAAATGATAGTATGTTCAACTGATACTGTCTTTGATGGGGAAAAGGGAATGTACACAGAAGAAGATTCTCCTAATCCAATTAATTTTTATGCAGAAACAAAGGTTAAAGCTGAAAAGATTGTAAGAGCCCTGGATAATGGCGTGGTTACGCGTCTTTCACTTGTGATGGGCTTACCTGTTATGGGAAGTGGAAACTCTTTTTTGGCAAGGACAATAGAAAAATTGAAACTCGGTAAAAGTGTCAGGTTCCCCGAAAACGAAATACGTACACCTATTGACATAATTACCCTCGGTCAGGCTCTCGTGGAATTAGCCGGAAATGATTTCACCGGGACAGTTCATCTTTCGGGAAATGACCGCCTGACTCGTTATGACATGGCCCGGCGGATCTCAGAACGGTTGGGTTATTCTGCCGGCTTAATCCATGCGACCAACTCTAACAATATGCCCGGTCGCGCGCCGCGTCCCAATGATGCTTCACTGGATAATTCAAAAGCCCGTCAATTATTAAAAACGCCAATGTGTTCGTTAATGGAAGGATTGGATTTAACACTGAATTTTAAAAGGGAAAAATAAAAATGAGCAGTCCTAAAATAAAACATGGGTTGGAAATAAAATTTGGAACCGAATACGGCAAGGAAGAAGAGCGCGCTATTCTTGATATCCTGCATCAAGGTGCGCCTACCAGCGGCAATGCCTGTATTCAATTCGAAAAGGATTTTGCCGAATATTGCGGCGTTAAATATGCCCGCGTGGTTAGTAATGGTACCGCCGCCTTATTCCTGTCTATGATCGGGCTCGATATCAAACCGGGTGACCGCGTTTTAACAACACCGATTACCTGGATCGCCACTGCTGCAGCGCCGGCAACACTTGGCGCTGAAGTTGATTTTGTTGATATCGATCCCGTTACATATAATATCGATCCGAATCAATTGGAAGACAAACTGACATCCAATACAAAGGCGGTAATACCGGTGCATCTCTACGGCCAGTGTTGCGACATGGATGCAATCATGAATCTATCGGAAAACCATGGTTTTCATGTGGTCGAAGATGCATGCCATGCAATCGGCGCCGAATACAAGCAACGCAAGGCCGGCTCTTTTGGCACCACAGGCTGTTTCAGTTTCCACGAGCAGAAAAATATGTCCACCCTCGGGGAGGGCGGTATCATTACCACGGATAATCCGGATATATTTGAGAGAATAGCCCTTTACCGATCGCATTGCACCCGCGTTCATGGTGTCAGCACTAAATATTGCAAACTAGATGAAAGTAAATTCCCGGTCGGGAAAAAATTCTGGTGGCAGGATTTTGACGATTTCGGTTACAACTTCCGCATGACCGATATCCAGGCGGCTGTGGGCATTGAGCAGCTGAAGAAAATTGATAAGTTAAATCAACGCAGAATTGATAATGCTGCTTACCTAACAGAAGGTTTAAAGGATGTTTCAGGATTAAAACTCCCTACTGTAATAGGGGATGTTAAACATGTTTACCATCTTTATCCCGTTATGATTGACCCAAAAGAGTTTGGAATGACAAAAGTGGATTTCATTTACGATATGTTATATAAATTCGGTGTCAAGATTGGCTTCCATTATAATCCCCTTCACTTAACAACAGCATTCAAAAATCGTGGATTCAAGAAAGGACAATTTCCTAATGCTGAAAAACTTGGTGAACAGTTAGTAACTCTTCCTATTAATCCTCGTCAAACAGAAGAGGCATTGGATTATCTTGTGAATAGCATTAAATCTGTGAGAAAATAATGCCGGATACAATTACAGCTTCAAAGTTGATGGTAAAAAACGGATTAAACAACCGAATAATACACGTAAAATAATAATTTGGGATAATTTTAAACGAGATAAAATAATGCATGATTTTTATAAAGCAATTGAAAATAATATTCTGGCTATACCTCAGCGTTGATTTCATACAAATCCAGAATGGGAGTAAAAATATGATTAACGAGTGGAATCTGGCAAGAACAAATATGCAGCGTCTTTATGATAATAAACCAGAAGTGGCTGTTATTCCCACGGCAGCCATTGAGCCGCATAACCGGCATCTGCCTATAGGGCAGGATATGCTACATACATCATACATTGCCGATCAATGCAGTAAAATTGCCTGGGAGAAAACACAAAAAGTGATTGGTTTACCAACCATTCCCTATGGTATTGACTGTAATCTGATGGATTTTCCTATGGCCATACACATATCGCAGAAAACGCTTGACTCAATGGTAGGTGAAATCATCATCTCTCTTCGGCATTATGGTATTCAAAAAATTGTCATCCTGAATGGACATGGAGGTAATGATTTTACACCACTGATAAGACAGATTCAATGTGATTTAGGCGTTCACTTGTTTCAGTGTGACTGGTGGAAAGCAGGACTGGACCAGTATGATGCAATCTTTGAAATGCCGGACGACCATGCAGGAGAAATGGAAACATCAGTAGCTCTTGCTATATTTCCGGAGTTGGTCGAATCGGATAATGCCGCCGAGATATCTGTCCGGCCGTTTCGCTTTGAGGCATTAAAGAAAGGATGGGTGAAAACAAGCCGCAGATTTAACAAATTAAACGATCATTGTGCAACTGCAGATCCATCGAAGGCCACGGCTGAAAAAGGAGAAAAATACCTTACACTGGTGATTAACCGGATCA
>CAZBBC010000092.1:16100-18631 GCA_964489835.1 uncultured Calditrichota bacterium | reverse complement strand
ATACCACCACCGGCATAGGAAGAATAATTATTTTCAATCAGGACATTATTTAATTCAAGCCATGAATCAAAGCCGGTTACAGTACCATACGTTGCTTTATTTTGTCTTATAACGGTATTTCTAATCACTATCCGTGAGCTGTCACTGCATCTGATAGCCCCGCCATCGCAATCTGTGGCATAATTGCTCATGAGTTTCGCATTTACCAGTACTGGCTGAGCCTTATCCTTACAAAAAATCCCTGCGCCACCATGAGTATAATCACCACCGACTACTTCATTGTTGGTAATGATAAGATCAGAAAGTAAAGGTTTCGATTCATTTATACAGGTTATACCACCACCCCGATTAGTATTCTGCCAAACATATCCGTTCGTTATTGTAAATCCCTTTATAACAGCTGTTGAATCCTCACCATTTTCGAACACGATTACACAGCCATTCGTATTTCCGTCAATGACTGTCCCTGAAATATCGGTGGTATCATTACTTAAAATAAACTGAGAACCGAGAACAATATTCTTGCTGTTGAAATTGATATTTTCTTCATACGTACCCGGCGCGACAAGGACCGTATCACCGGCAGCGGCGCTGTCTATACCGGCTTGAATAGTCAATTGATTATCACCGGGTACATGGATAAGCTCCGCATGGAGTGTTGTCAAACTTAGATTAAGTAAAAGGAGGATGACCGGTAGGGTATAGCATAATATAATTCTTTTATCATTTGGTTTTAATTTGATCATAGGTTTTATCCCATCCTTTTTCATGATTAGAGGCCAGGTCTTACCGGATTGAGCACTCACCATTGTTAATATTTTTCATTTTTAAACGACGGGAATGCCTCATAATTTAATACCTATTTTATAAGAGAGCGCGATAATATAATTAAAAACGACTGTCCTCAACCGGCAGGTAATAAAATATCTTTCGTACATTTGGAAGAGGAAAAGCAGATAATATTCTGAAGTACAAGAGTCGATGTCAGTGCAAACTCAAAAGGACTGAGAACCAGATGATGAATTCAATTGCAGGTTTGTTCGTCATAGCTAAACTAAAACATTTGAAGCGGTTCGTCAAGTTTTTTTCTTTGAATATGACAATAATCATGCCATATTGATTCAAACTGATCTAACTCTATGATATTTATAATGTTATGGTTTGTTTCTGAAAAATATACGTTAAATTCATTGTGAATGATACTTCATATAATGTGAATAATCGTTCACAAATAAATAGTTTTTTTAAGTAGTGAAGATTTTATTGGATTTTGGATTATCAGTAACATCCATGTTGTTTTTAACCGCAAAGGTAACGCAAAGTTCGCAAAGTTTTTAATATTTTTCTTAATCTTCGTGGCCTTCGTGCGCTCTGTGGTTCAAAAATTTAAATTCCCAATTCCCAATTCTCCCGATATAAAATGTCTCCTTCCAGTCGACATACCGGGATTAAATCATCCATGATTTAACAAAATCCCAGTTCCCTTATACCCTATACCTTATACCTTATTCCTGCTGATTCACATAATATTTCGGAAAAGCGGCATAGAATTTCATCGCTTCGGTTAAATGTGCCACCGGGCACTGGTCGTCCACGGTGTGTGCATAGATCTCGTTAGCGGGACCGAAACCAAAAGTGGGGATATTAAAAATACCGGCGGTGGAGACACCATTGGTGCTGAATCCCCATTTCCCGGTTACTGCTTTCTTTTGGTAAATATCTTCAAAAAGCGCGCTGGCTGTTTTTAGAAGCGGATGTTTCTCTTCCAGCATCCAGGTGGCATAATATTTTTGCATTTTATATTGCAGTCCCCTGTAGCTGGCGACATCGTAATCCGGAATGATTATTTTTGCTTCAGCCTCCCTGAAAGAGGGAAGGGATTCAATTTCCTGGCGAACAGAGTCAAGCGTCTCTCCCAATGTTAATCTTCTGTCGATATATAGAGCAGCCATATCGGCAACGGCATTCAGGGAAGGCGAGCCTGACCGGATACGACTGATCGTTATACTCCCTTTCCCCAGAAACTTATCAACACTTAATCGAGCATTAAGCTCCTCAATTTCCTTGATAATCGGGGCAATTTTATAAATGGCATTAATGCCTCTTTCCGGGGCAGCGCCATGAGACGATAGTCCTTCGGTAATGATCTCTAATTCCATCCTTCCCCTCTGCCCGCGATAAATTTGCAGATTGGTCGGCTCGGCAATAATAACTGCTTCCGGTACGATTTTATCTTCCTTAATGATATACTGCCAGCAAAGCCCGTCACAATCTTCTTCCTGGACCGTTCCGGTAACATACAGTGTAAAATCATCCTCCAGCGCAAGTTCCTTGATAATTTTTCCGCCATAAACCATCGCGGCCATCGCTCCTTTCATATCGGACGCGCCCCGTCCGTAGATAATCCCATTTTCAATTTTACCCTTAAAGGGATCACAGGTCCAGTTATTGATATTTCCCACATCGACCGTATCGACGTGACCATCCATGGCGATAATATGTTTTCCGGAACCGATACGGCCCAAAATATT
>CAZBBC010000092.1:1925-16000 GCA_964489835.1 uncultured Calditrichota bacterium | reverse complement strand
CGTGACCATCCATGGCGATAATATGTTTTCCGGAACCGATACGGCCCAAAATATTTCCCATCGGATCCATCTGTACAGTATCAAAGCCACAATCATGCATTTCATTCCCGATCCTCTCAATCACCGGACCCTCGTTACAACTGGTAGAGGGAATCGCAATAATATCACGCAAAAATTTTGCCGAGTTTTCGGTATACTTTTCTGCTAGTTTTTTTATCCGATCATAATCCATAATTTTCCTTCAATTTTTCTTCGATGTCATCATTTTCCGGGTTGATAGTAATCATTTTTTTTGCCGGAAGCCCTTTTTCAGCCGAGGCCAGGTCTTTCATCCCGCTGCCTGTCAGCAAAACAAGTGCTTCGTCGGTAGATCTACCTTTGGATGACTGCATGAAATTTAAAAAACCGGCAAAGGCGGCAGCGGCCGAGGGTTCACAAAAAATGCCTTTTTCCCTGGCCAGCCTTTGCTGGGCGTGAAGAATTTGATCATCCGATACCAGAACGGCATCTCCCTCCGATTCCACCAGGGAACGTATCGCTTTAATACCATCGCGGGGTAGATCAACGGATATACTGTCTGCAATGGTACTGGCCTTAATCGCTTGCGGTATAGGGTGATGATTCTTGAATGCCTGATAAATAGCGGCGCTGCCCGCCGCCTGACAGGCAACCAGGCGTGGCAGACGTTCGATAAGTCCCACTTGATAGAAATCTTTAAAACCTTTCCATAACGCACTGATAATACAACCATCGCCGACGGGAACAAATATTAAATCCGGTACCGAAAAATTAAAATGTTCACATATTTCAAAAGCGGCGGTTTTTTTCCCTTCCAGATTATAGGGATTAATGGCCGTTGACCGGTTGTACCATTTTTTTTTGAGGGATATCTCACGGCAAAGATTAAAAGCATCATCGTAATTACCATCGACCATAAGGATGGTTGGACCAAATATTTGCAATTGAATCAGTTTGGCCCTGGGAATAGATTTTGGTACAAAGATAAAAGTTTCCATGTTCAGGTGGGCCCCGATACAGGCCATCGAAGCAGCAGCATTGCCGGTGGACGCAGTGGCGGCGATGGGGAATTTCAACTCCTTTGCTTTAAGAAGAGCAACAGCACTGGCACGGTCCTTTAATGACAAACTGGGATGATAACTATCATCTTTAATAGTCAATTTTGAAATGGCATATTCCCTGGCAAGGTCCGGAAAAGGAAAGACCGGTGTCATCCCAATCTTTAAACCAGGCAGGGCACTACCCGGTGCTAGGGGAAGGAGCGGCAAATATCTGAAAATGGAGTTTATCGGAGATTTAAGAATTCCGGATTTTTTTAGAATTTTTTTCAGGTTCTCATAATCATATAATATATCCAGCGTTCCTTTCAGATCACCGCAAACGGGACAGGTATACAGGAATTCTTTATAGTGATACTGCTTCCCACACGTTATACATTGCTGGAGATACATGATTAACTAATACTTTCTATAAAAATGGAGATAACATCTATAATTACATGAGATTGCTTTCCGCCTTGGATCATTGAGGCGACTAGTAGAGACGTAGCATGCTACGTCTCTACCTGAGAAAATATTTATTTCACAATAACTGTGTCATTATCGTCATTGCGAGCGTCAGCGTCAGCCCCGGCTGATCCCTGCCTGCCGGCAGGCACGGCGCCGAGGCGGAAATCAATCTAATTGATTAATACATACCGCAGCACAAGGCTGCAATCAAAGAAAAAAATAGTCCACAGATTTTCCGTCGAAACCGGATCCCGTCATAGCCACGTCTGCGCCGGGCAGGCCGGGCAAGCAGGCGAAGACTGACACGGATTGACACGGATTTCATTTAAAAATTATTATTAATTTAGTTTTAATCCGTGTCCGGCTGCGCCGGATAATCCGTGGATAAAAGTTTTTAAAATTTTTGCTTAAAAAACAAAGTTATTGGCTATAATAGTACAATTAGTTAATTTTCCCCCCGCTGGTTTAGTTTGTCCGATGATGGGAAAGGGTAAATTACCAGATCGTGATCCAGCAGGCTCCCATTCTTATAGTAAAACCTGGCGGAAAAGAACACTTCTTCTTCGAGCCATTTAAGAAAATATTGATCACCTTCCCACAGGTTTAACTTAAGCAGCTGATCATTTTCGATCCATTGCAAATTCCCTTCAGCGGAATCAATCAACTTTCCGCTGAATTCGTTGGCAAGAAAGACAAAAACATACCAATCTTCTCCGGCGCTGAATTCAGGAAAGGTCAGAAAACCCTTAATCTTTGGATCTTTGATCCGTAATCCGCTTTCTTCTTCTACTTCTCTGATAACACATGCTTCGGGCGTTTCACCGGGCTGGAATTTACCCCCGAGACCATTCCATTTATCCTGGTGGATATCATTTTCCCGTTTAACCCGGTGGAGCATCAGGGTTTTTCCCTCTTTGCGTATATAACAGAGTGTTGCTAATTTCATTTTTTTCATGTCCCGATTTAATCTGGAGGATACTATCGATTTCGTAAATGACTCCAATTTATTACGATCTGATACATAACGACAGCGAAACCAAGACTGAGTAACAAAATTCCCAGTACCAGTTTCATATAATCAGACCAAAAAGGCCCGGTTTTAATGAACGATTTCCGGGGATCGTTAGGATTATAAAAGACCATCACCACCGATCCTACCGGATATTCGCTGTTAATAATTTCCGCCGTTTCCCGTCGGGAGCGTTTTCTTCCAAATCCCGGTGTTTCCAAATTTGTGATGAGGACGTATTCCTTTCCTTCCACCTGGTATTGACAATAAATCTCCGGATTAGAAGCTCTTTCCCCTACAACTTTTGTTTCCATAACTGTCGCAGTTGCCCTTGGCCATTTGTGTCTGGCAAAGGCCGTGGAAATTTCTTGTCCATAATGAAAGGTTAATCCTGCACCCATAATCGCAGGGATTAGAAAAAATCCGGTCAACCAGGGAGAAATTGTAAAGACGGGGATTTTTCTCCCGAAAAGAATGACGAGGAGCGCGGTAATAAAACAAATAATTAAAATCAACGTTGTAGGTAGCATGGGTTTTCTCTTTTTAGGGTTGTAAAAAATGATTGTTCTAGTTCATTTTTTATATTCATATAGATACTATCCCTCTACAGCATGTCCACGGTAGTCCTTTTATTTGTTCTTTTGTCTTGATACAAAAGAACCAAAAAATCAAGGCTGTAAAATAATTTGAAGAAATTCCATCGCTTGCTTCACTAAAATTTTTAAACTCGCTTCGCTCAGACAGTAAAAATTTTTAACGTTCCGCTTCGCGAGGAATTTCTAACAAATTATTTTAAGGCCCCTTTTTACAAAGGCAATAATTGAGTTCCCATCTGAAGTTTTGCTTAACGCTTCACGCTCCTCGCTTTTCGCTCTACGGTTATAGATCACGCGCTTTGAATTTGGCTTCGATCATATCCTGATGATGTAAATTTAACAAAAATGTCAGCTTACGCATCAGATATTCCTCATGTTTATCCACTTTTCCATCGGTGTAGATCACCTGCCAAAGAGTCTCCACCACCTTTAACTTCTCCCCGCGGGAATAATTTTGATTAATAAGATGGGTAAACTGCCAGAGATCCAGACTCTCTTTCCGCTCGAGATCGGCCAGGTTCATTAACTCCCTGGCGTCATCTCCGGTGAGATTAAAATTCTTATTCAGGATAGCAACGATACGCGTTTTTTCTTGATCACTAAATTCAGAGTCGGCATGAGCCATTTCTAAAAGTAAGGCACAGGTAGCGATAGATACTTTTTCCTGATTACCTACCGGTTGATCTTCCTTTGTCTGCATTTTTTCCATAAAGATCTTTTTTATATTTTCAATCATCAGTGGTTTTTACTCCTATAGGGTCTAAAAAGTGAAAAATGAAAAGTGAAAAGTGAAAAATGAAATTTATTGTGAAATGTCAAACGTCAAAAGTCAAACGTGAAACGGCAGACGTGAAAATTTTTGTAATAACCACGAAGCACATGAAGATAAATTAGGAATTGGTAACTGGCCCCGATAAAAACATTTTCCTCCTGAAAATAGATCGGGATGAAATCTTCCAGGATTTCAGAATCGGGAACTCGAAATTTGTTTTCCTGCTTTCTGCCTTCTGCTCTCTGCTTTCTTTTCTCACTTAGTGTCCTCTGTGCTACTCTGTGGTTAAATCTGGTTTTTTGTTTAAAAATAGAAATATAAATGAGAAAATTATATATGTAAAGCATTACCTGAGGATGAGGCAAATCATTACCGGTCCCCGGCTTTAAAATAATACAATCGGGTGGTTATGCAATTATAACCAAAAACTTTGTTATTTTTGCAAAAATTTTACTAACCTGGATAAACATTTCTCGCCCGTCTGCGCCGGGCAGGCTAAGACGCAGTGATAATATATTTTATTTTATCCCAAATGAATATGATTACTTAAAACTATAAATCTTACTATATGAAAAAAAAATATTAACGTTGCGTTCGTTGCGGCCGCCGCGCGTGCCTGCCGTGGCGGGCCGCTGCGAGAGATTTTTACAATTGGATAAAACTGATGAATATCTTTGATTGCAGCCTTGGGCTGCGTTATAATATTGAATGACAATAAAAATAGATGATTGTATTTTAAAGAAATTTCCCGATCAGACGATAATTTTACTTGAGGGCATTATAAAAATGGAGTAATTTAGTAATAAACGTGATCTGTTTATAAATCTCGAAGCATACGAAGATATTTTTATTGAATTGTAATGAAAACCGAGAGATCGAAGGATCTTTTTCGTGGTAAATAATTCAGGTCATTTAATTTTTCTTTTTGTATTACACATAATAATACACCAAGGGGCCATTGATGAAAAAGAAGAATGTACTAATCGTTGATGATGATCCTGATGTCCTGAATATGCTGGAAGGATTGTTGAAAAAATTGGAGTATAATCCTTATGTGGCTGCCAATGGAGAAGAAGCGGTCAGGGTAATCGATAGCAACAAGATTGATGTGGTTGTCTCTGATCTGGTGATGCCCGAGATGAATGGTATGGAGCTATTAAAGCGGGTGAAGTCACGTAAAGGTGATATTCCGTTCGTAATGATTACCGGACATCCATCGATCGAAACAGCAGTCGAAGCCATTAAAAAGGGTGCCTATGATTACCTGACCAAACCTTTTCAGGCGGAGGAAGTTCGAATCAAAATTGACCGTGCCCTGGAAAAGCAAGGATTAAGACGCAGTCTGCGCTGGGCGAATGGCGTGATCTGGGCCTTAATTTTTTCGATTCCGATCTGGTTGATTCTGGGCATTATATTGGCCTCAATATTGGGCGACTAACATCCTCATCAAAAAAAATACGGGCAATATCTTCACTTATTTGTAGAACGTACGACCAACATAGATAAGTAGGATCTCCGCTTTTTCTCAAACCTTCTTTTCATTTTTGTTTTATTCTTTAAGACTAACCTTTAATTTCAACAAAGAATCTGTATTAATGAATGCCACAGCAGATGAAGATGCCGGCAATGTACTTAAGAAGCAGCGGATAATAAAAGTTTACAAAGTCACCGATTACGGAGAGCACTGAATGAAAAAAGATAATTGTTTAAGTCCCCGCTGTTCAGAAAATTGACCGTATATAAGGAGAGTGTAAAGATGATTCTTCAAAAAAAATTATCCATATCCAGCAAAGGGTTCAATGATATACAGGATATTACACCGGCATTGCGTGATTATTTAGCTGAATCAGGTTTGACAGACGGTCATTTAATCGTTTTTGTTCCCGGGGCTACCGGCGGGTTAACGACCATCGAGTATGAACCTGGTTTGTTACGGGATTTCCCGGAAATGCTTGAGAAACTTGCCCCGATGAAGGCACCGTATCATCATGATAATACCTGGCATGACGGTAACGGCTATGCCCATGTCCGTGCTTCTTTAATCGGGCCCTCCCTCACAGTACCTTTTGAATCCGCGCGGCTCGTTTTGGGTACCTGGCAGCAGGTCATTTTTCTTGATTTTGATAATCGTCCCCGCCAGCGTCAGTTGCATGTGCAGATTTATGGGGAATGAGCCACTTTATAGGTATAAGGTATATGGGTATAAGGGTATAAGGAGATAAGGTATTAATAGAAACGGGCCTATAATTCACTCTGAATTTCCAGTTCCAAGTTCCTAATTCCCGGTTCCCAAATTACACCACCCCTTGATCCATCATCGCATCGGCGACCTTGAGAAAACCACCGATATTAGCCCCATTGACATAATTCCCCGGCGTTCCGAATTTTGCGGCTGTGTCACTACAAGTTTTGTGAATACTTTTCATAATCTGACTCAGGCGGTTGTCCACTTCCTCCCAGGTCCAGGGCAGACGCATGCTATTCTGTACCATTTCCAGACCGGAAACAGCGACACCGCCGGCATTTGCCGCTTTTCCGGGACCATATAAGATACCTTTATCCAAAAAGATCTTCACACCCTCGATCGTCGTCGGCATATTCGCTCCCTCACTAACCAGATAAACACCCTGATTGATAAGGTTTTGGGCATCTTTTTCATTGATCTCGTTTTGGGTAGCGCCCGGAAAAGCACAATGGGCTTTATGATCCCATATGGGATTATAATCCAGGTTTGGATCAATTTCGGTATATACCGCACTGGAATATTTCTCTGCATATTCTTTGATCCTGGCGCGACGTATATTTTTTAATTCTAATACGAATTTCAATTTTTCTCTGCTGATACCTTCTTCATCATATATATAGCCACTTGAATCGGACAAAGTGACTGGTTTGCCACCCAAATCAATAATCTTTTCCACCGTATACTGGGCCACATTTCCACTGCCGGAAACCAGGCAGATCCGGCCGTCCAGGGATTCATTTTTTGTGGCAAGCATTTCAGCGGCAAAATAAACGGCACCATAACCGGTGGCTTCCGGACGAATCAAGGATCCACCCCAATTTAATCCTTTGCCTGTCAAAACACCGGTGAATTCATTGCGTAATCTTTTGTACTGTCCAAAGAGGTAACCGATCTCCCGCCCGCCTACGCCGATATCGCCGGCCGGTACATCACTATTAGGACCAATGTGGCGGAATAATTCACTCATAAAGCTTTGACAAAAACGCATCACTTCATTATCACTTTTACCTTTGGGATCAAAATCAGATCCGCCTTTAGCACCGCCCATTGGCAAGGTGGTCAGACTGTTTTTAAATACCTGTTCAAAGGCGAGAAATTTTAATATTCCAAGATTTACCGAAGGGTGAAAACGTAAACCGCCTTTGTAAGGTCCAATAGCACTGTTCATTTCAATACGGAATCCACGGTTTACCTGAACATCCCCCTGATCATCGATCCAGGGTACCCGGAATATAATCACCCGTTCCGGTTCAATAATCCGTTCCAAAATCTTTGCGACCCGGTATTCCGGATGTTTTTCAATCACCAGTTCCAGAGATTCCGCCACCTCTGCCACCGCTTGATGAAATTCGGGTTGGGCGGGATTTTTTGCCATCACTTCCGCCATCAATGCATTGATAAATGCACCCATGTGTATCTCCTCTGCTCATTTGATCATATATTCTTAGACTCATTTTTTCAGGTATGCAATTGCGTCTTTGCCAGCTCAGGCTGTTGCAGTATAAATTTATTCGTACAGTTTTATATATATGCAAGGTCTATCTCCCCCCGCCAGTGGGCGGATCTTCGACCTTGGAAAAGGGGGACTAAGGGGGAATAGATTTTGCCTCATTAAATTGAGAAATACATTTTTTTATAAAAATGACCTAATCTGCAACACCCTGTACTGGCGGATCGCAATGACGATAATGTTGCCGTCATTACGAGTCCCGACACGTCGGGAAAGCAATCAATACAATTTTTACGGAGTTAAGGACGTATTCAGTAAAAATTTTATAAGTTTTAAAATTATAATGTAATAAGTATATAAACAAATGAAATATTAGATTCACAGTTCTAGTGATCAAAATCTAACTAAAAATATTTGTAGATGTGAGGAAGATGATACAAATCAAATAAGGAGAACGGAAACCGGAGGCAGGAGACCGGATAAAATAAAAGATTGGAACTGGGAATTGGGAACTTGGAATTGGTAATTTGCTATTTAATGGAAGATTTAGCTAGTTCCTAATTCCAAATTTCTAGTATCAAATATCAATTCAATTTATTTTTTTCGGTTTCCTGACTCCGGTCTCCGTAACAATAAATATTCTCCTATTTAACCATATTTTATTTCATGAACAGCATTTTTTATCTTCATATTTTAAATGCTTATTGCACCAGACCTGTTTTATTATAAACGAATTTTTGTTACTTTATTAAAAAGGCGATTTTAAGCCTATTTACTTTTATACCCCGAGTTGAAACTCGGGGCAATGGAAACTGACTCTTTAAATAATCTCAGCGCCGCGCCTGCGTCAGGCATGGATCGCCGGGGCGATTAGCAAAAATTTTAAAAACTTTTATCCACGGATTATCCGGCGCAGCCGGACACGGATTAAAACTAAAATAAAAATAATTTTTAAATAAAATCCGTGTTAATCCGTGAAATCCGTGGACTTCTTTTTTAGATTGCAGCAATAAGCTGCGCTATGAATAGATCAGGATAATTAATTAACCGTAAAAAATCCCTGATTCATCGGGAGAGAAATCTTATTGTATATTGACAAACAAAAATTATTAAGATTTCTCACTACACGGCGTTTCATTCGAAATAACAATAGAGAGTGAATGATACCATAAGGAGAAATATAATGATACGTTATCGGATGTTAGGTAAAAGTGGTTTGAAAGTTTCGGAAATTGGTTTGGGATGTTGGGCGATTGGCGGTCCCTCCTGGAGTGATGATGGTTCTCCCACCGGTTGGGCGGGTAATGATGATAATGAATCGATCAAAGGATTGTACAAAGGTTATGAATTGGGCATCAATCACTGGGATACGGCCGATGCCTATGGCAAAGGGCATTCTGAACGACTAATTGGAAAAGTATTCAGCGAGGGCGTGAAACGCGAGGACATTATTCTGGCCACGAAGGTCGGTTGGTTCCAGGGTTCAGCCGGTCATCCCTATGAACCGGTCCATGTCCGGCATCAGCTGGAACAGAGCCTGATTAATCTGAAAACCGATTATGTGGATATTTATTATCTCCATAATCCCTTTTTTGGTGAAAATGATCTCTATCTGGAACCGGCGGCTGCAATGGTGCACCGAATGAAAGAGGAAGGCAAAATCCGGGTGATTGGTCAGTCCGCCTATAGTTATGAAGATTTCCTTCGGGTGTGCCCGGTCAGCCAACCGGAGGTTCTGCAATTACCCTTTAACGCCATTCAAAGTCCCTTCGATGCTCCGGGAGAGGATATCTTTCAGTGGGCGGATGAGAATAATCTGGGGGTGGTCATGTTTGGGACCTATTCTATGGGTTTGTTACTGGGGAAATACAATCCACAGAATCCACCAAAATTCGGGGAAGGGGATATTCGGGTGGACCGGGCCATTTTTAATGCTGATTTTATAAAAAATCTGGAACCGGCATTAACCAAAATTAAGCAAAAATTTGGATCTGATATACAATCTCTGGCCGGGGTTGCCAATCAGTATGCCTTAAGCAAATCTAAAAATGCTGTGGCTATCCCCGGATTTAAAAATGCCGGCCAGGTGGAGAGTAATTTTAAATCGATGGGAATAACACTGAGCGATGAAGATGTTTCTTTTATTTCAGAAACCTTACATTCTTAAAAATCTAAATGCGGACGTTTGCGGGAAGATAGTGTAAAAAGTCGTATGATAAAATGAAATTGGTTTTCCTTTGCATTACTCCAAGGGAGCAACAATAAAGTTCCCCCTTAGAAAAGGGGGTTAGGGGGATGTAAATAAATAACATAAAAGAGTATATATCCCCCTTAGTCCCCCTTTATCAAGGGGGAGACAGATCATGCAATTCTGATAAATTGCACCAATAAATCAAATCTGCAATAGCCCCTTCTAAGGGGGGATTACTTCGTACTTTTTAGAAATAATAATTTATTTTGACAATATTTTATTACTATCTGCAAGAGGTAAAGGATCATCAATGGATTATGTGGTGATAACCGGTGTCTCGACCGGTATTGGTTATGCAGCGGTAAAGGAACTGCTGGCAAAGGGGTATTATATTTTCGGGAGTGTCCGGAACACCTGGGATGCCGAGCGACTTAAAAAAGACTTTGGTGATTCCTTTACTCCCCTCATTTTTGATGTCACCGATCATAAGCGGATTGATGAAGCCGCTGCAGAAGTGGCGGATCATATCGGTAAGGAAAATCTGTGCGGTCTTGTCAATAATGCCGGCATATCGGTCTCCGGCCCGTTGATGCATCTCCCGATCGATCGGATGCGTTACCAGATGGAAGTTAACTGCATTGGTGTGCTTAAGGTTACCCAAGCTTTTCTGCCCTTATTGGGCGCTAACCGTCAGCGGTCCGGAAAACCAGGGCGCATTATCAATATCAGCTCGGTCAGCGGCCGATTCGCCTATCCGTTTATCGGACCCTATGCTGCTTCTAAATATGCACTGGAAGCCATCTCTGATTCCCTGCGCCGGGAACTGTTCCTTTATAATATCGATGTCATTCTGATTGCGCCGGGAAGTGTTGATACGCCCATATGGGAGAAGTTACCGGATAATTCTATCTATGCTAAAACCGACTATTACCCGATCATGGAACGATTAAAAACGACGTTGTTGAAACATAAAAAAGAACGGATGCCCGATTCAGTAGTCGCAAAAACGATAGTTAAAGCACTAACGACAACCCGGCCTAAAACACGCTACCTCCTGGTGAAGAATAAATTCAAAAACGGGATTTTGCTGCGCTTATTACCGGATCGTTGGCTGGATAAAATAATAATCAATACATTGAATAAATAAGACTATTAATTTACTCCAGAAGTTTTTTTAACTCCATCGTGTCCGTAACGGGTGGGCTGCAGGCAAAATTTTGGCAGACATAGGCGGTTATTTTACCATCAAGAGGTGTCTTTCCCGCGAGCAGAGAGGCACTTAAAGCAGACGATGATTGTTTTCCATCCATAGAAATGACGACTTTATTTGGTAAATAGATATTAAAAACGGTATCGTAAAATTCAGCCGCTTTTTTCTTATCAGGGATAATCAGGACGATCTCCTTAGGCTTTTTTAAATAAAAATCGGTGCCCAACAGGTAGCTGGCATAACCATAAGAATTACCACGCATGCGTGAAGCATATTTTTTAAGTATTTCTTCTGCACGGGTAAGAAATTCACTGTTCTCGGTAAGGGAATAAAAACGAAGATTGTTAATCATCATAATAGAAGTTCCGGAAGGAATGGACTGGTCATGTTCGTCCTTCAAACGCTCTATTAAATTCTCCTGATCGGATGATGTATAATAATAGCCTAGGTGACCATTGTCCCAAAATTTTTCATTCGTATAAATTAATAACTCATGGGCCCACTCTAGATACTTCATATCAAACACGGCTTCATAAGCATCTAATAATCCCTGGATTAAAAAAGCATGATCTTCAAGATAGGCCGGATATTTTGCCTTTCCTCTGTTGTAGGTGCGCATCAGTTGATTCTCAACATAAAGTTTGTTTTTTAAGAAGCTGATATTTTTCTCGATAACATCTTTATAAGATTCGTCTCTTACCACCTGATAGGCACGGGCATAGGCTGACAGCATCAAACCATTCCAGGAAGTTAAAATTTTGTCATCCAGCCCCGGCCGAATGCGTTTGCTTCTTTCTTCAAGAAGTGTCTCCAGAGATTCATGGAGGATATCTTCGATCTGATCGGCACTTAAATTAAAGCGTTTGGCGGAGGTTTGAACATCTGTTTGAATATGTAAAATATTTTTCTGCTCGAAATTACCGGATGCGGTCACATCATAAAAATCACAAAATATCTCGCTATTTTGCTTTCCTAATAATTGATCAATTTCTGATTTTTCCCAGACATAGTATTTACCCTCGATACCTTCACTATCGGCATCCAGGCTGGAGTAAAACCCGCCTTCCGGTGACAAAAGTTCCCGGGTGACAAAGGTCAGGGTCTTTTTTACCACCCCCAAAAAATATTTATCTCCACTTATCAGATAGGTATCTAAATACAATGGGATCAGCTGGGCATTGTCATAGAGCATTTTTTCGAAATGGGGAACCAGCCATTTGGCATCAACGGAATAGCGGGCAAAACCGCCACCGATCTGGTCGTATATACCGCCATTGGCCATTTGTCGCAGCGAATGGGTGACCATATTTAAATAATTGATATCACCGCTGTCCTTATAATAGCGGAGGAATAATGAAAGCGGATAAACGGCCGGGAATTTTGGAGCCTGGCCGAGACCACCGTATGTAGGCTCGTAAAGAGTGGCCAGTTTTTGGACACCGTGTTTAATAATGGTCTTATCGGGAATATCAGAAAGTTTTCCTTCATCCTGGCTCTTCTGAAATTCTTTTTTTACAATATCTAAATTTTCTTTCAGTTGTTTTTTATTATGGTGATAAAAATGACTGGCAGAATTCAATACTTTTCTCCAGGAAGTTCTACCGTAACGATCATCCGGTGGAAAATAGGTGCCACCATAAAAGGGTTCCTGATCAGGGGTGAGGAATACATTCAGCGGCCATCCGCCGCTGCCGGTGGTCAGCTGAACAAATTTCATATAAATTTGATCAATATCCGGTCGCTCTTCGCGATCAACTTTTATACAGATGAACAGCTCATTCATGATCCGCGCTGTTTGGGGATCTTCAAAGGATTCGTGGGCCATGACATGACACCAGTGACAGGCAGAATATCCGATACTTACAAGAATAGGTTTATCCTCAGTTTTTGCACGGTTCAATGCCGGTTCACCCCACGGATACCAGTTCACAGGATTATTGGCGTGTTGTAAAAGATAAGGACTGGTTTCATTTACCAGATGATTTGAATATTGATGCACGGATGAACTCCCCGGTTTATTGTGGTTTTCGGTTTGCTGACAGGATAATATAAATAAAAATATTGTAAATAATGGTTTTAGCATATGGGTAATATCTTAATCATTCCTTTGTTTTTAAAACCGTTTTACTGGTTTAATATTCCCGGGATGACAGCTAATAATATAATTCCCCCTTAGAAAAGGGGGTTAGGGGGATGTAAATAAATAACATAAGGAAGTTAATATCCCCCTTAGTCCCCCTTTACCAAGGGGGAGACAGATCATACAATTCTGATAAATTGTTAAATTTATTTTGAGTAGAAGCTCTAATCCGTTAATTTTTATCATGAGGTTATTCTATCAGAAAATGCACAAGCAGATGTGTTTACAAAAAACATGGGGAATTTATAATCTAATGAGAAAGTTTTTTATCTTAATATTTATTTTTACAGTTCTTATCAGCTGTCATCATTCAAAAAATTCCTTCCCGCATGGATCAGGTCAAAATGACCTGATCGATATCAATTTCCTCAGAGCAAATATGGAATTTCTGGCTTCGGATGAGTTAGAGGGGAGAGAAACGGGCACTCAAAGTGAGAAAGTTGCATCAAAATTTCTCGCGTCTGAACTGAAAAAATATGGTGTTCAACCTTTTTTTGACGGGGGTCAGTTCTTTCAGAATATTGAATTAAAAGTTATTCGTTTTTCCGATGAATCTTCATTTATGCTTGTTAATGAAAAAGGGGAAAACCTGTGTCCCATTAAATATGGAATCCATTTTGCCGGTTCACCCCGTTATTATCAGACGTTTGATACGACAACCGCCCTGGTTTTTGCCGGATATGGTATTACTGCCAATGAGTATAACTATGATGATTATCGGGACATCGATGTAAAGGGAAAAATCGTCGTTATTTATCACGGAGAACCGGAAAATGAAGATAGCACATTTTTTGAGGGTGCGAAGAAAAGCACGTATGCTTCTTTCTTAAAGAAGATTGATAATGCTGCAAACCATGGTGCTGCGGGCGTGGTCAGGATTTCCGCATGGGAGAAAAGGTATGGTTGGGAATCTATTGTAAGTTATGGTGAAAAGGG
>CAZBBC010000092.1:0-1825 GCA_964489835.1 uncultured Calditrichota bacterium | reverse complement strand
TTTCATACCGGAGAAGAAAAAGGGCTGCTTGGATCCAAATATTTAACCGATCATATCGAGATTATTGATGATATTGTGGCCCATATTAATATGGATATGATCGGTCGTGGATCGGAAGATAGTATTTATGTTATTGGACCGGATAGACTAAGCCAGGAATTTTATGAAACGGTTGAATGGGTTAATGACAATGGGGTAAATATATATTTTGACTATCGTTTAAACGATCCCTCACACCCTATGCGTCTTTACAATCGCAGTGATCATTACAGTTATGCCCGAAAGAACATACCGTGTGTATTTTTCTTTGATTATGAAATGGAAGATTATCACCGGATATCAGATGATGCCGACAAAATAAATTACCGTAAAATCCAAAATATTGCCCGCCTGAGTTATGAAATCGCTCTGGCCGCGGCTAACCGGGATATGAGGTTTAAACTTAATAACGCTACCGAAAAATATTCGGATCAATAAAAAAACCCACAGCAGATTAATTCCGTGTGGGTTTTGATTTCTGTTTTGCCCGGAAATCTCCGTTTATTCATTTCCTTTTTTAATTACAATATCTCCGTTGATGGTATCAATACGTATCCTGTTTTTTCCATCCTTTACTTTACCGGTTCCATAGATATACCGGCGTGCGGATCCTTCCGAATAATCCCAGTCGTCGGATTTTTCGATCTTCATCGGAAAATCGCTGATGATTTCATAAGCGTCAGATGATCTTTTGGTTAGCGTCAACTTAATATCGAATTCCATTGAGAGATCTTTTGGAACGGTGAGAGTAATATCTCCTCCCATGGATGATAGAACAACGTCCCTATCAAATTCGTCAGGATCACCGACCATATGAACGGTAATGTCACCGCCCATCGTTGTCGCTTTCACACCACCATTTAATTTCTCAATGTCTATATCACCACCCATTGTTTTAGCTTTGACATATTTTCCTGCGGAACGGATGCGAATATCGCCACCCATGGTGCTGACATTGGCACCACCGGGAGCATCGTCAACTTCAATTTCTCCCCCCATGGTAGAAATTTTAACCTCTTTGGCATTCCCCCGCTTGTCGCGTTTTTTTACATTACGGTAGGATACCTCACCTCCCATAGTGGAAGCATCCAGATCGCCAATCACATCGCGCAGACTAATTTCACCACCCATGGTTTTAACCAGTCCATCCAGTTCGCAATCTTCTACCCGAATTTCCCCGCCCATGGTTGTCAAATGCACTTTTCCCTTAAGGTTGTAAAGTTCAATTTCACCGCCCATGGTCTCGCCGGAAAAATCACCTTCAACGCCTTTAATGGTTATATCACCACCCATCGTTTCCAATTCCAGATCATATTTCTGCGGGACGTGAATGTCAAGCGACACACCGCCCTGTCGATCCCCGCGATGACCCTCATGGGAAACTTCTACCTGAATACCTGAGGAGCGCTCATCAAATTGAATATCATAATCGTCCTTGTCACCGCGGATATGGGCGATGATCGAGACGATATCTTTATCCCAACCTGATATCTCGATGGAACCACCGGTCGTTAATTCTACTTCTAATTTTTTCCCGGGTGTGGTTTTAAATTCCTTCTTTACCTGATCCTGAGCGAAAAGCAGCCATGGAAGTAAGAATACGATAGAAAAAAAATTTAAATATTTCATGTTCTCTCTCCTTTATCTTATTTATTATCATATGTTTCATATCATGAGTGTCCGGTTAAAACATTATCATTAGCAATTCTCACCTGAATATCAAATGGTTTGGAGATTTAATAAACATAGAGACTTGATTTAAAGAACTCACCCTAAATCCCTCTCT
>CAZBBC010000091.1:2389-18730 GCA_964489835.1 uncultured Calditrichota bacterium | reverse complement strand
GAAAAGTCCGATCGCTAGGACCAAAATAACGACTGCCGTAACAATCAATCCGATAAGACATCCTTTATTCATAATTAACATTTCCTCCCTTATTTTTAGATTCTTCGATGCAAAATCTAAGAGTTTCTCTCTTACATTTGAATATCGAACAAGGATTAGCGAATTTCGATTTTTGATTTTTTTTCGTGTTTACTTCTTAAATCAAAATTCGTTAATCGATATTCATTATTCAAATTTCTAATATTTTTGGTCAGATTTTAAATATCACCGGTAGTAATTACTTTTTTCCAAACCACATTTCAAATTGATTTATTCCAAGTTAACTATTATACGATACATCGACAATAATAAAAATGGCTAGATCTCTTACTCAAAAGAATTGGGCATAACATCTAGAATTAAAAAGATTGCTTCATCCCGCCAGGAGGCGGGCAGGCTACTCATTCTTCGTGACTCGCAATGACAGCTCCATTATCGTCATTGCGAGCGTTAGCTAAGCAATCTATATAATTTATCAGGTTAATTACCATATATTTCAGAAACCAAATTTTTGAACCATGCCGGTTTCTCTAATAGGATATAGATCAACAGTAAGGCTGAAAAAGGAATCGGAATAACCATATCAAATATGGCAAAAATGATTAAGTAAAGTAATATCTTGGTTTGTAATTTCATCATTTTATCATCTATATCTTTCGTTGTTTTTGATTGCTTATGCAAACCGCCTGTCATTATGATTAAAAATCATTTTGAAAGTATCATTCCAAAAATCTTTGTTTTAATTTCTGCGTCGGTGTATAACATACATCTCGTTTTCCAAACCATCGATATCGGTGTTTAGCGATAAAAGTATATACCCAGTTTCTGATAAATCCGGGGATAATTTTAAAGACGATCAGAAGTTTCCAGATATGATCCAAGCCCCTGGCAATTTCTAACACGGCATCGCTGCCGGTATATATGATCTGATCCTTTAAAAGCACGATTGTTTCGGTATCTTTTAAAGATGCCTGATGCCGGGAAAGCAATCGCTGACCGGTGTCAGACTGCCGGGCAACAAATTTAAATTTGGCCTGGGAATCTCTTTTAATAATAAACTGCACCGACGCACTGCATAAATAACAGATCCCGTCAAAGATGACAATTTTATCGTTCAGTGAATTTCTTTTCTTAATAGCTGATTCACCTCTTCTTTTTATGTTGCCCACGCAGGAATGCAATGCTCCCGAATCCGCTAATGATCGCAATATAAAATCCGAAATCATACCACCATCCTGTATTCATAGTTTCATAAACACGTATCTCCGGATTAAAAAAGCCTACAATCAAAGAAAAGGGCGCGATCCAGCCATGCCAGATACCGGTAAAAAATCCGGCAGGATTTTTCGTTGTATTCGTTCCACTGCCCGGAATACACCCAGATAAAAGGAAAATAATCAAAATAAATAAAAGAATGCTACCATACATTTTAGTGTTCATAAAATTTTTTCCTTTATTATTAAATGTGTTTGTTTTAACCACGAAGCGCACGAAGTGTATCTATTAATTATAAAATTAAAATCATTAATGTCCGGTGTAAAAAAATGATTCAATTAAGGATCAAAAAAACTCATCCCCAAGCCTGCGTCTAAGCCGCATTTTCAACCTTCTCTTGAAAAGAGAAGGGGCTCCCTAATGTCCCTCTCTTTCCAAGAGAGGGATTTAGGGTGAGTTCTTTAAATCAAATCTCTATGTATATTTAATCTCAAAACCATTTGATTTTCCGGTGATAAATGCTATTGATTATAGTTTTAACCGGACACTCATGAATTATAATAACTTTGTGTCCTCTGTGGTTAAAAAAAATGACACATAAGGTATATCACTATTCAATATTTCTCTTAGGTTGACTTCTGGGAGCTTTTTTTTCTGGTACTTTTTGTTTCTCCGCTGCCCGCGTGGTTCTTCTGATATCATTTCTAACGGCTTTTTTGGCGGGCTTTTTTACCGTTACTTTTCGTTTAACCAGCGTTGATTTCCGCGGTGTATAATTCACCTTTTTAATGCTTTTTACCCGGCGGGTATGAATGTATGTTTTTTTGTTGGTCAATTTTACCGCGCGCGTCCGGTAAACTTTGATCGGTACCGGACGGTATGGTTTCCACCAGCGTGGATAATATCCGTGATAAAAGCCCGAGCGATACGGTCGGTAAACCGGCCGGTAAATCCAGAGAATAACCGGCCAGCGGTGGATATACACATGCGCGGGTACCACATAGTAATCAGGACCATAAATGATCTCATTACCATGAATTTGCATATTGTATTCTTCACTACCGGTTTTCTCGATTTCAATAGTCGCCACATCCTGGAATTCGTTTTCCCCCAGGGGCACCTGTAAAATAATGACATGAATGTCATCGGCGACTTCCTCGACAACACGAATAAAGTCAACTTCTCCATTTTCATCGAGATCCAGATTGTTGACACCCAATTCAGGATCATTGAGAGCCTTTTCAAATTCTTCAAGATTTTTAGAATCTTTGAACAATTCACTGACAGCTTTCAGATCCAGGCCATCAGCGGCTTCCGACGTTGGGGCCACGATGGTAACTTTATCCTGGGCATTAACAAAACAATAACTAAATAAAAGAAAAAACAAAATGATAGAAATGAAAAATCGTCCGTTCATATTTTCCTCCTTATTTTATTCCCCGATAGGGGAATAATATTTTAGCCCAAGGCAACGCCCTGGGACATGTGGTTCTAAAAATTGGATAAACCCTGAAAGGGTTTCATATTTCTTATTCCCCTTCAGGGAATTTCTTGTTTGCTTGTTTCTTATCTCACAGGGCGTTGCCCTGTGCTATGATATTTTTCTCCTTCAGAGAAATTGATAATATTAAAATCTGCTAATTCTTAATTTCTTTTTATCTCTGTGGTCTCTGTGGTCTCTGTGGCTAACTGGTTATCGCATCTCAAAAGCATAAAGCCGGGCATTTTCTAATTTGAACTGAAGGCGGATAGTTTTACCTTCCAGTAATGCCAGTTGTTTACGGGTTATTTCTTCATCACCCCATTGAATATTTATATCAAGGCCATTTTTATCGACCGGCTGGCATTCCGAAAAACCAAAACCTGGAAGATCTGAACCGGTTTGAGCATCGGTTAACGCAACCGTTAATTTTCCACCCTCAGCAGCGGCATTCACTGTAAGTTGCGAAAAGGAACGATTGACAACCAGGGGTACGGTTGTAATTTTTCCGATTTTTCCATTTTCCGGCAGCCAGGCCACATAGCGATCAAGTGGCATATGAACGAGACCTATCTGACGCTCGCGAAACCGGTTCATTTTATGTCCCTGTTTATAACCCCCATAATAGAGACGGACCGTGTCACCCACTATCAACTGATCATCTATCCAGGCATGGGCATGATCCCAGGCACAGGGATCGGGATCCGGTTCAAAAAAAGGTGACTGATCACGAATCCAATGCTCTCCGTCATAACTCCAGGCCAGTGAGGTATGTGCCCTTCCAAATGATCCCGCTTCAACCCCTTCGGCAATCAGATCATCGCGTAAGACTTTCACCATCCCAATAATAACCTGTCCCCGAACAAGATATCCGCTCATCGCATAAAACTGCGTTTCGCCCTGATCACCCTTCCCGGGATTGGCGTAGAGAACATAGGTCGGCGGTGACCAATTAAGAAGATCATCACTATAGCTCTGCATGGTTGTACGCCGACGGCCCCGCCAACGTTCACTGCGCATATAAGAGGATACCGTTGCTACATACCGTTTGCGGAGCGGATCCCGCCAAATATTGGTGATGTCGTGATTATGGGCAAGAACAATACTATCTTTCAAGGCTGTCCAGTTTAGACCATCGGCCGAAATTGCGATACGCAGCCCCCCTTTCAGCCAATAACCATAAAGATATCTTTTCTGTGGATCGGTATAATCCGGACCCTGGTCAATCACTTCCGACCCGAACTGAATTTCAGGAGTTTGGCAAACAAACATCGGGCGCACCCAGTGAATACCATCTTCAGATTCCATGTAAGCCAGATGGGATCGGCTGTGACTTTTATCATCCCTCCAGGCACCGTACCAGATGCGATAGCGGCCCGTTTCCGGGGCGCGGGAAACAGTAAAGAAAGGCTGAAAACAGCGGTCTTCCCCACTTGTGATCAGGGGATTCGGTATCAAGGGATCTCGATCCGGCTGTATCACCTTTCGGATTATATGATTCGCCTCCGCAATGAGATAGTGGTCGAGAAACAAATGCGGGCCGGGAAATACCGGCACCGGTTTCCGGGGATGAGTCCAGGTTAGGGTATCCAGGCCAAACGCCCCATAAATGGCCGAATGATCCTTACGCAAAACGGAGGTTAAATCTGCCTGTAATTCCTGTGCAATCGACAACACCGTATCTTTCTGTTGTTTCGTATAGGCATAAGCAGTCGCAGGAATCAGTTCCAGCGGATGTCCATCCCAGGACCAGTATAATCGCATAAAGCCTTTACCACCATCCTGAAAGTACCCCAGCCGGAAGGGCAACCACTCATCTTTTTCGCCTTTTAAAATGCCTTGGCGTTTGCCATCCAGCCGCCAGCCATCAATAACCATGGTGTCTTTGATATAAAGCCGCAGACCGTCATCTGCCTCGGCCACTATTTTTACCGGTTTATGGGACGGACATCGGATCATTCCCAGCCAAAAGAGAGAAAAATCCTTGGAGCTCAAACCGGCAGTCATATTGATTTGCCTATCGATACCAATATCTGAAACGCGCTTGAAATCAATGGAATGATATTGCACCCACGGGATTCCCGGTGCTTCAATATCCTGGGCTTGATTATCATGGGGTAAAAACAGGGAAATAAACCAAAACAAATAAACAACCTTTGCCCGCATCGTCTTTAATTGTCCGTGCTTGGTTTTTTGGTCGAGTCGTTTTGTTTTCGAGATTGGTGTTGGCCGGGTCGGTTTACGTTTTTTTCGTGCGGAAATAACACTTTTTATCAAATCCCGTAAACGGCCCAGGGCGATCTCCTTATTTTTCTTCTGACTGCGGTATTCCTGCGCCTTGAGAATGATAATCCCTTCTTTTGTGATTCGCTGATCTTTCAGATGTAAAAGTCTTTCTTTATAGTTATCCGGTAAGGAGGATGCTTTTATATCAAATCTTAAATGGATCGCCGTTGAGACCTTGTTCACATGTTGACCCCCCGCTCCCTGGGCGCGAACGGCACTGATCTCAATCTCATTCATCGGGAGGGTGATTTGGCTGGTGATGGGCAGGTAATTTCCCTTTTGAATAAATGTATCGTATTTATTAGTCGTATATTTCATTTTTTTATTGTATCAATACCGGAAATTCGGATATACGCAGTCGGGTACAACCATACGGTACCAGATATAAGGTTTCAATTTCTCTATCCGAAACCAGTGGACTGCGGGGAGGATCAGCAGCCGAATGATTTATTGTTTGCCATTCTGGAATTTGTCTTCCTTTAATTGACAATACAACCGGGGCCTCTTTATCCCAGATTTCAAACCGGTCTTTTCCGGAATGATAATAAATATCACCGGAATCGGCAAATGGAAATTTTTGCAGCGGAAGATATTTCGAGACAATATCGCATTCAGGATTATCCGGATCAATAAGCAGTCCGTAGTTCCAATCGGATGTCGGGTAAATTTCCCAATCTGCTGATCCTTTATAATCGATACTACGATAAGACCGGGCTTTCAATTTAATCCGCTGATATTTTTTATCAATTCTCAGCGAAAAATAGAGCGGCCCTCTGCGTATGGCGATGGAATTATTAAATCGTCGCTCCGTAAAAACAGGCATGGCAAATTGAAGCCTGATTTGGTCACCATTTTCCCACTTTTCACATAATCTGATAAATTTCCCGCTTGTTGGATCTATCGATTTGCCTTTAAATTGAATATTACCTGCCCGTGTCCATCCGGGGATCCTTAAATGGATCGGAAATTCAGCAGGCTCATCACTCGTGATGGTTATTAGTATTTTACCATCAAAGGGATAATTGGTTTCCTCCGTAATCAATACTTTATGCCCGTTCCCTACCATAGCCTCAACTTTGGAGGGTCCATAGACAATTGCCGCAAGTCCCTGGTCTTCTGTCGCCATCCACAGATGTTGTACCAACTTTGGCCAGCCCTGATGCATATTGGCCAGACAACAGGGATAATTGGGCATCAAACCATAGATATTGGAAGCGGGACCATTGGTACTCCATTCTCTCTCCTGATGACTGACTAAAACCTGATTGGACTGTTGATCGTACTGATGGGCCCAGCCATCCGCCGTCATTGTCCCCGGAAGCGCGTTATAAGCCAGCAGTTCCAAACGGTCGGCAAATGCCGGTTCACCGAAGATTTCAATCAGTTTTTCTAAAGAGAACATATATTCGACCACTGCACATAATTCGGTGCCCTGCGTCGGTCGTTTTCCGGAGAGATGTTCATCACCGGAGAATCGACCGCCCACCTGTCCGTGATGCTGATCATAATTTTCAATAGCCCGGCTAACAGCCTGTCTGTGGCGATCATTCCCTGATTGCTGGTACCATAATCCGGGGTATTTGATGGCCATGGCATTGTTGACCACATGAGCGGTCAGTCCTTCACTTTTCCAGTTATGAGGGACTCTGCCATCGCCGACAGCGGCTGAATCCCATGGGAATTCCTCAAAATATGACGTCCAGTCGAAACTGTTTGTGACGATCGATTTAATGGTCTGGGTAATTTGAGTATCTTTTGTGTAGCGAAAAAGCCAATATCCGGCCACAGCATGTTCCATGGCCCGTACTCCGCGCCAGGTACTGTCAGGCCAATCCGGTGGATTTTCACTCAAATACCGGAAATATCCTTCAATCAGATCAAAAACCGTCCGGTCATTGGTGGCCTCATAATATTGGGTTAAAGCTTTGATGGCAATTGCCAATGGCCAGCGGTCGTCATTCTTAGGAGGCCCAAACCAGCCATCGGCTTGTCTGCTATCGACGATCGCCTGTACCCAGGTTTGTACCTTTTTAATTAATTTCTCATCCTCTAATAAATAAGCCAAGGGAATCAGTCCATCCAGATAATAGGGGGTCCGTTCCCAGGAATCGCCATCGCCACCCTTCCAGGCTGAATACATCAGATCCGGCCAGAATTCATCAAGATGTCCGCTGAGCCCGTTTTTCTGTACCGTTAATTGGTCTTTAAGCCAGCCCTGAGGTTTTACCGCACCCAACGGCAGTTTTATAAAGGGCATTTTCTTTAATGGCGTCGGATTATTCGGGTAATTTTCATGGCCAATGTTCATCGAACATCCAAGAAAATAAACAGTAAGAGAGAAGATTATAAGGCGTACCGATTGTTGCATTGACATTCTCCGGTATTCGCCGGTTAATATTTTATCCCGTCACCTTATGGGTGTCCGGTTAAAAATTAAGCCATGATTAAATATCCACAAAATATCAATTGATTCGAATATTTTATTAACGTGAGAGCATGATTTAAAGAACTCTCCCTAAATCCCTCTCTTGGAAAGAGAGGGACTTTTAGAGCCCCTTCTCTTCTCAAGAGAAGGGGTCTGGGGATGAGTTTTTTAGTCATTAGATGAAGAAAATTAATTATAACCGGAAACTAATGATATTAATTATTCAATATCTTCAGGAACCAGAATATTTTTCTCCGATTCCACATGTTTCATCAATTCCTCTTTCAGAAAATAGGTTGATTTAAATTCTGACTTAGAAAATAGTGCTTCCGCCTGATCGGTATAATGCGGGGAATCAGGATCGTCACTCTCACCCCATGGCAAAATACTATAGGACCGGATCGGATCGCTCAATACCACCAGCATACAGCAGGATTGTCCGCTCATGACCGTTGTAATTCCTGTTTCATCCGATAAACGGCCGCTGGCCGCCCGCAATACATTAACACCATTATTAAAGGACCCGCCGCTCACCGGCCAGGTTTTTTCCCCTCTTTTCAGACGTACGGTTGTACCCCAGGGTATCTGAAACGATCCGAATTTATCCGTTAAATACTGTTTGGCTTTTTTCAATGCCTTCAGCATATTCTTTTGATCATTAGTTGATAGATCTTTGATCGTTCCGTCTTCATCCGTTGGGAGGTTTACTTTCACTTTATTACACTCCCGTCGCCAGAATCTGTACAGAGCGGCGGCGGTATTATCGGCATCCAAATGGCCGTTCCAGCCGGTAATCAGCGTAACCGCATTCTGAAGGTCGGGATAGAATTTAGTATTTGTTTTATAGCTCTCTTTTAAGGCACTTTGCCAAATCTCAAAACCGTCGGCGGTTGTATTCAGAGCGATTTGCTTAGCCCGTTCGACGGTCAGTTTTTTTTCGGCTTCCAGCAATCGTACCGCGGATCGTCCCCGGGGATTACTGCGGTTTTCGGTATCATTGTAAATATAAGCGGGATATTTGTCTTTGGTGAACGGGCTGTTGGGCATCATCGTCCCGGGAGAGATATTACAGTTCTGCATAAATCCTGTGGCAGGATTGGTGATCTGGATCAGGTCTTGATGGGGATGAATGCCCAGCCATTCCGTCGCTTTGGTATTACCGGGCAGCGGATAATCCCAGTCATAGCTTTCGGGCCGAATCGGAACCCGGCCGGTGCGGGCATAATAGATATTGCCGTCGATTCCGGCGTACATCATGTTTTGCGGCATCATCTGGCACATGGCCAGGGCTGATTTAAAATCCGTCAGATTTTTTGCCTTATTGATATTGAGCATCTGGTCAACCAGCAGAAACTCATCGGCATAGG
The DNA here is from genome assembly GCA_964489835.1 of uncultured Calditrichota bacterium. Lineage (GTDB taxonomy): Bacteria > Calditrichota > Calditrichia > JAJRVZ01 > JAJRVZ01 > CAZBBC01. The sequence goes on along the minus strand of CAZBBC010000091.1, from coordinate 9,918 downwards.
CCAGTTTAAAAGCATAGGCTTTATTTCCATCTCTTTCCATCACCGGGCCGTAATGGCTGCGTTCCACTATTCTTTCTATCTCCTTAATATCATTTTCTTCTTTTACCCGAATAAGCACCGTTTCCTTCGTAATTTCCCGCCATTGGCCGTCATATTGATACTGTAAAGGATTATCCGGATTAATGTCCAGCTCATAGACATCAGCGCAGTCCGGACCGCCGGTAGTTGCTGCCCAGGAAATATATTGATTATGTCCCAATCCGATAAAGGGTGTACCGGGAATACACATACCGGCCGCTTGCATTTCCCCGGCATGCAGCCGTGCTTCCATCCAGTGACCGCTGGTTTCAAAATTGAGGTGCGGATCGATCAATGCAATCGGTACCCCCTCCGCCGACCGTTCGGCACTGACCAGCCATTGATTGGAATGGTGCGGCCGTTCAATTTTTCTTTTTCCCCGCCAGAAATCACCTCTTGCCTGTCCGAGCGGCCAGCCCCAGATAAAGGCACGTCCCAGGGCGAGTATGTGCCAGGGGTGAATCTCAGGTGCCCAATCCGGCACTTTATCCGGATGTTCCTTCATATACTGTTTAATCCCGGCTACAAAGTGGTTAAATATATTCTGCATATCCGCAGATAACCGGGGAAAATTTTTCTGAGCGATAGTGGCATGCTGCCATACCCGTTGATTATAGTCGGAGTCAACGAACCTTTTTCCAAACGCTTCCGCCATGGTCCCTTCGGCATGCCGATAGGACGTCAGTATTTGGATCAGGCGGTCTTCTGCCTGGGCATACCCGAAAGCATAGGCCAGGTTTTCTTCCGTATCAGCATAAATATGCGGTATTCCCCAGTTATCCCGGTAGATAGTAACCTGATTCGATGGATCACAGGACAAAGATAAAAATAGAGTGATAATGATTGGTATAATCATCAGATGTCGTTGCCGGTAATAACTCGAATTCTGCATAATTTCTCTCCCGGTTTAATGTAGGTTAGCTTAAAAAATATTACACTAAAATATCAATAAAGACAAGATCGGTTTTCTACAGTCAAATTTTTTTCAAACGCAGAGGTCGCAGAGAAAGATAATAATAAATACTTAATACAAAATACAAAAAGTGTAACAATTACTTATAGGATTATAAAATATTTTGTATCTTTTATTTTATATCTTTTATTAGCCCTCTTTGCGTTCTCTGCGTTTATTAAATATTCTAAATTTTACTTCAAATATATCTTCATAAAAATTTTGCCACAATCTAAAGTGGTATAATCACCCTAATGTGGTGTAATCACCGCATGGATTTGGAACTTGCTAAATTGTGGATGATTTAGTCCCGCTCGTTAGATCCGCCCACCGGCGGAGGAGTCATTCAATCCCGAGTTTCTTTTGTATTTGCTCCAGCGAGATCCCCTTGGTTTCCGGCATTACCGCTAGGACCCATATCAATTGTCCGACCATACACAAAGCATAAAAGGCAAAGGTATGACCACCCGATACTTCGGCAATCATTGGAAAGGTCCAGGAGATGACGGCGGCCATAAACCAATGGGTAAAACTACCCAGCGCCTGTCCCCGGGCCCGTACCCGGTTGGGGAATATTTCACTGATAAAAACCCAGATAACTGCTCCCTGGCCGAAGGCATGGGAAGCAATAAATATCAACAAACCAATCAAAACTACCGTGCTGCCGGTGGATGTAAAATCCGTTCCATAAGTATAAAAAGCCCAGGCGGTGATACCAAGACTGACGATATAGCCGATCGATCCGACCAGCATCAGTTTTTTTCGACCGAAGTGATCGATGACCAATAAGGCAGCCATGGTCAGGAGCAGGTTGGTACCGCCGACGGCTACGGTCTGCAGCATTGCGGATTCGGCCGCAGCGCCGGCCATCTTAAAAATATGGGGCGCATAGTACATCAGGGCATTGATCCCGGACAGCTGATTAAACATGGCAATGGCGACTGCCAGCAAGATCGGTTTCAGATATTTCCTATTAAAAAACGGTTCCTTCAGACTGTGATGTTCAATATCAAGAGAGCCCTGGATTTCGCGGACTTCGTCGTCAATATTCCCGCTATCGGTGCCGCATTTTTCCAGGACGGTCCGGGCTTCTGCCAGATACCCTTTAGCGATCAGCCAGCGCGGACTCCGGGGATTGAAAAAGAGAAGAAAGAAGAAAACGGCTGCCGGAAATGCTTCCACACCAAACATCCAGCGCCATTCCAAATCTCCAAGATTTAATCCGGCAATGAGATAATTGGAAAAGAAGGCCAGCAGAATACCCAGAACAATGTTAAATTGGGTAATCGCGACCAGACGGCCCCGGTATTTTGCCGGTGATATTTCGGCGATGTACATCGGTGAAACCACAGAGGCACCACCGACAGCCAGTCCGCCGAGAAAGCGAAACACTAAAAAAGAAAACCAGTCCCAGGCCAGGGCAGTTCCGACGGCGGAGACAAAATAAAAGACAGCCAGGATAAAAAGGATTGAACGCCGTCCGTAACGGTCGGATGGTTTCCCGACGATCACCGCGCCGATAATGGTTCCGATAAGCGCGCTGGAAACCGTGAAACCGAGCCAGAAGGATGACAGATCAAAAACGTCCGCCAGCCAGTGTGTTGTTCCGGAAATAACGGCGGTATCAAAGCCGAATAACAAACCACCCAGAGCAGCCACCAGCGCCGAAAAAACCACAAATCCACTATTTTTCATTTCCTATAATCTCCTGATTGGTATCTAAATTGATTTTAATTGCCAGGTATTATTTTACGGAAAATTCAGGATTTATGCTTTAACAAACTCAGCAAATAGTAATTTTGATGTTTTTTTTGATTGCACGAAAGCATAAAAAATTCGAAGCATGAATTACGAAACTCGAAACAAATTCGAAATTCGAAATTACAATATAGCACTATTTCTGGCTATTGCGGAGAATTGCGCCAAATATATTCATCAATTCAGTAGCTTCCTGTATAAGATCTCGCTTAGATTTTTCATATTCTTTTGAGGTAGTGGCTAAGCCCAGCCAGTATCGACTTTCTTTCGCTTCTTTACGAGATATTTTAATTCGCATGAGAAAATCCTTTTTACCCAATGAATCATTGGCCTCAATATAATTTGCACCAACAGAACCAGCTGAGCGTATTAATTGTTTTCCGATTTCAGTATTTGTTACAGTTTTTGGCAATTTATTGATGTAATCAATGACATTCCTAGTAAATACAAACGTTCGCGATTCCAGATCATAGCGTGTTTTTCTTTTTTCAGTCATATAAAAATTATACGCAAATATCAGACCAACTACACATAAATTTTATAACATTCGTAAACATATAACATTAAAAAACATACCTCGAGAGTTTTGAAATTTTAAAATTTGAATTCCGAATTTGTTTCGGAATTCGGATTTCGATTTTCGGATTTTAATTTATACTAAATCATCAAAGGAAGAACACGAATTGGATTTTAGTAAGTAAATTTGGTAAGATTTTTAATGAAAAAGTAAAAAAGAGTCAAAGCATGAAACGTTGGCCTTTACGAGTGATCATTCGTTATGCCCTATTTCAGATTCCGGAAATATTGTTGCTTCTGCTCGTCCTTTATGGATTGCATCATTGGTTTTCGGTTCCCTTGTGGATGCTGGGTATGATACTGGGGATCTGGATCATCAAGGATTTTATTTTGTTTTTCTTTATCTGGCGGGCTTATGAAATACCAGAGTCAGGAAGGGATCCACGGCTGGAAGGGGCGGTCGGTGTAACCATCGAAGCGCTCGATCCCCAGGGATATGTCGAGATCAACGGGGAGTTATGGAAAGCACAGTCAAAGAATAAACAGCCGATCCCGGCCAGGCAAAAAGTGGCGGTGGTGGATCATAAGGGGCTTTTATTGATTGTTCAAGTACATGGCTCAAATCTCAATCACAAATGAAATTCCAATCATGTAGGGGCGCATTGCGATGCGCCCGAACCCTAGCTGAGTGAAATTTTCATGGCAGAAAGCAAAAAATATTTATGTAATTTGAAGATGATGATATTAAATCATGGATTCAATTTTTTTTTATATTTGTTCTTTTGTCTTGATACAAAAGAACCAAAAAATCAAGGCTGAAAAATAATTTGCAGAAATTCCATCGCTTGCTACACTAAAATTTTTAAACTCGCTACGCTCAGACAGTAAAAATTTTTAGCATTTCGCTTCGCGAGGAATTTCTAATAAATTATTTTAATGCCGTCCTTTTTTTACCTATCAGTAATTAGGAATCAGGAATTTGAAATAAAGAACACCGCAGGTGTTCAACATTGGTAGAGTGATATTGAATATTGAAAAACAACCCCGGGGGGGTTGAATATTGTCTGGCGCCGGGTGCGAAGCACCGGGTTAGAGAGTATTAAGATAAAAAAGCCATTGATATAAATCATTTAAAAATAAATCTTTGCGTCGCCGCGTCATTGCGAGAGATAAATTGTCCGGATTAGATTTTAAATAATTAGAAAGGCAATATGATATGGAAAAGAATAATTAAAAAACATTAAACCGGCGGCCGTCGATGTCCCCGGTTGTTTTAGTATTAAAAAGAGTGGCGAAAAAGCGACCGCGAAAAAGTTATGTTTTCTGGTCGATTTTCAGACAAGAGCCAATGAATTCTTTATCGAAGCCCTGCGCCGGGTGCATGGGGGGGCGATTGGAACCTTTGCCTTCGGGGAGTCATCGTATCATGCCGGCAGTCCCTGGGAAAAATGGTATGACCTGTTGCAGGCCGAACCGGACAATCCGGAAGTCCGCTTAAAAGCATGGGGCATGAGCCGGGAATTATCCGGCGATATCATTACCGAGCAGAATATACACACCCTGGACGTGGCCCAATGGATTATGAATGCACCACCGGTATATGCGGTGGGCACCGGTGGGCTCAGGGTACATCCGAAATTGGGCAATTGTTACGATACGTTTACCTGTCTGTTTCAGTATCCCGATAATGTTGGCATCACCTTCAGTTCACGTCAATTTAAAGGCTGGGACAGTCCCGGTGGGATTAAAAATCGGATGTTCGGATCCAAAGGTGTTTTGGAGACGGAGTACGGGGGGACGGTAATTATTCGCGGCGAGAACTTTTACCGTGGCGGGCGGACCAACGAGATTTATCGTGAGGGAGCCGAAAATAATATCAAAACTTTTTATAACTCCGTGACAAAAGGGATATAGGATAATCCTACGGTTAAACCGAGTGTGGAAAGTAACCTGATCACCCTGCTGGGGCGCATCGCCGCTTACCGGGGGGAACAGGTTTACTGGTATCAGCTGTTAAAGGATGATGAGTGTTTAGATCCGGGGCTGTCCGGTTTAAAAGACTGAGTTCAATTCCAATTTGTCCACCAATTATTATCATCGATAATTGTTTCATTCAGTAGAAATTGTTCTCCGATTTTTGGAGTAATCACATTTATATCAAGCTCTTTGGCTTTTTTTGTCAATCGTTCCACAGGATCTTTCCAACTATGTAATGCCAATACAAAAGAGCCCCAGTGAATCGGCATGGCTAATTTTGCATTTAAATCTAATGCCGCCTGTGCAGTTTGTTCCGGCATCATATGAACGCTTTCCCAGCGTTTATCGTATTGACCGCATTCCAGCATGGCAAAATCAAAATGTCCATACTTTTCTCCGATTTCTTTAAAATGCGGACCATAGCCGCTGTCACCGCTAAAATATATAGAAAAATTTTCCGACTTTATTATCCATGATGCCCACATGGTTGAGTTCCTGTCTAAAATACCGCGACCAGAGAAATGTCTTGCCGGAGCACACACAAATTGAAGTTCATCGAGGAGAATCTCGTCCCACCAATTGAGTTCATGAATTTTATTTTTTTCAACATCCCATGCTTCAAGGTGAGACCCGACACCCAATGGCACGAAAAACTGTTTAACCTTATCTTTAAGTTTTAGAACTGATTCGTAATCCAGGTGGTCATAATGGTCATGGGAGTAAACCACCGCATCTATTTGAGGAAGTTGTTCGATTTCAATTGGAATTCCATTACTAAATCTGCTCGGGCCCAGCCAGGGATGTGGTCCTGTGTATTCTCCAAGCATTGGATCCAGTAAAATATTTTTACCTTCCATTTCCAAAAGAAACGCCGAATGACCAAACCATGTTATTCTGACCAGTGAATCAGTTTTGGTCTCAATCGTCATCGAATCAACCGGTAAAACCGGTAAAGGAATTTCCGGAACCTGATTTGGAATTCCTCCAAATCTGTCTTTCAAGATGGACATGATTTTGCCAAATCCCATATCCAGTGAGGTGGGGATTTGATTTATAAAATTACCTTTTTTATAATATCCCGATTTATTAAACACTTCTATTCTTTCATTGGATTGTGAGCCACCAATGGAGGGATAAAAATTTAGAAAAAGTACACCACCGATTGCCAATATTAGCATTACGCTCAAAATTATGATACTAATCATTTTTAGAATCCTTTTAAACAATAACAATATACATTTACTCCTATATTTAAAATCACTTTTAACTTAATGTCATTTTCACAAAAATTATTCCTCCGGATTATTTTTTTGCTTCTTTGTTGTACACTCCAAAAGGATTCACAGGTTAAATTCCAAATATAGGATTCCCATGATTCCCGATCATAACGTTTTTTAACTTTTACATTTATATGGAAATTATATGCAGAAACCAGACCAATTATTATACGTTCTTTTTGTGAAAACGAAAGTTAAGCGTTAATTATTTATATTTGTTTAAACATTAAATATTCGAATTTGTCTCGTGCTTCGAATTTCAGACTTCGGATTTATTTGGTAGTCAAGTCCTGAGATCAGTTGTCAGAAAAGAATAACTCAATAAATTTATACCGGAGCGATAATGCAATCCAAAAAGACTTCTTACCCTCCCCCGGCCCCTCCCTGCAAGCTTGCAGGGAGGGGTGTCGACCCGCCTCAGGCGGGGAGACGGGGTGGGTCATTAGTTTAATTCCATGATTGGTATTAGCTTCATCATAAAATTTTGTGAAAAAAACAAAGTTTTTGACTATAATAGCATAAAACAACCGAGGCACATATGAAACTTCCATCCGTTCAACAGATTTTGCAAGATGCCCTTCGTACATTCCTGCGCTTTCCGTTTGTCCTGACCAATGCGGCGTTTGGAACAATCAGTGCTGTTATCCTGATTGATCACGAAGGTCCGGCAGAAGCCACTTTTCTTTTTAAGATTTTACTGGCCACCATACTCGGCATTCCGCTCTTGACCGGCTTTACGCTTCTGGCCGAGAAGAAAAAATGGGGCCGGGGAATGGCCATCGGTCTTCAAATTATCGGGATTTTACTCTTAGTGGGGTATGGTTGTTTGGTTCCTTCTGACCTGGGGGAAGCGCCTGCCATTTATATTCTTCGCATGCTCATGATCGCCGTAGCCCTGCATCTGTTCGTAGCCTTCGCACCATTTTCCGGTCCCGGTGAGATCAATGGATTCTGGCATTACAACAAGACCC
>CAZBBC010000091.1:0-2289 GCA_964489835.1 uncultured Calditrichota bacterium | reverse complement strand
GCACCATTTTCCGGTCCCGGTGAGATCAATGGATTCTGGCATTACAACAAGACCCTTATGTTACGTCTGATAGTTACCGCCGTTTATTCTATCGTACTTTATGCCGGCTTGGCCCTGGCCCTGGCTGCCCTCGATAACCTGTTCGGGATGAATGTACCCGGAAAGCGTTATGCGGAATTATGGTTTATTATCCTGGGATTATTTGCCACCTGGTTCTTCCTGGCCGGGATTCCGGAGAACCTGGACCCGTTGGAATCTTCAACCGATTATCCTAAAGGGATCAAAATTTTTGCCCAGTATATACTTTTTCCACTGGTTCTGGTTTACCTTGTTATTTTATACGCCTATATGGCAAAAATTATTATATCCTGGGATTGGCCGCAGGGGTGGGTGAGCAGGCTTATTCTTGGATATGCCACCACCGGTATTTTCGCCCTTTTACTAGTACATCCTGTTCGCGACCGGGCAGAGAATATCTGGATTAAGACGACATCCCGTTGGTTTTATGTAGTAATGATCCCACTGGTCATCATGCTCCTGCTTGCCCTGTGGAGAAGGATCTCTGAATATGGCATTACCGAAGGTCGTTATATTGCCATATTCCTTGGATTCTGGCTGGGGGGGATCGTGCTATATTTCATATGGAGTAAAATTAAAAGCATAAAAACGATACCGATCTCAATGTGTCTACTGGCCCTGTTCATCTCATTTGGTCCATGGAGTGCCTTCAACGTATCCGAAAAAAGCCAGGTTAATCGGTTCCAGGATTTTTTGACAAAGAATAACATTTTGGTAAAAGGGAGGATTCAAAAAGCGCCGGCAACGGTCCCCCAGGATGATGTCATGCAGATCAGTTCAATCATCGCTTACTTACATGATATCCATGGGTATGACCGGATCCAGCCCTGGTTTCGGGAAAGTTTAAAAGAAGATTCTCTCGGGACACGGTTAAAATGTAAAGAACCGGCCCTGGTTACCGGTATGATGGGTATTGAATATGTAAAAGTCTGGTACAGTGCAGCCGGAAATGATATCTTTTTAAGATCAAACCAGGCCGGTTTAATCGACGTTCAGGGGTATGACCGGATGATTCGTGGACAATACTTCACTATTGATCAGGATAAAAAGGTTTATACCGATCAGGAATTTAGTTACCGGGTACATTCAACATTAGATACGATTACTTTTATCATCACCCCCGAAGGGACCATACCCGATTCGCTGCCTGTTGATTTACATTTCCTGTTCAATCAGCTTCTGGCTGATTATGGTAATATCAACGTCACCAATATCCTCCCCGAAAAAATGATGGTAATGGCAGAGAATCAGAATCTGAAGATCAAAATTTATTTCCAGTTCATTAAATTGCACCGGGAAGAGAACCTGGTAAAGCCGATGGCGTATAATGCAGATATTTTGTATAAAATAGAAAGGGAATAAATCATCCGTTATTTAGCGAAATCCCAATGTCCAAGTCCCAATGACAAATGAAATCCCAAACATGTAGGGCGCATTGCGATGCGCCCGAACACCAGCAGGGCGAAATGTTTGAGGCAAGAAGTAAAAATATTTATGTGATTTGAAGATGATGATATTACATACCTGATTCAATTTTTTTATAATTGTTCTTTTGTCTTGATACAAAAGAACCAAAAAATCAAGGCTGAAAAATAATTTGCAGAAATTCCATCGCTTGCTTCACTAAAATTTTTAAACTCGCTACGCTCAGACAGTAAAAATTTTTAGCGTTTCGCTTCACGAGGAATTTCTAACAAATTATTTTAATGCCGTCCTTCTTTTACCTATCAGTAATTGGGAATTGGGAATTCGAAATTCGGAACACCGCAGGTGTTCAACACAAGTAGTGATTGATATTGAATAAAGTAGAACAACCCCGAAGGGGTTGAACACTGTCTGATGCATTTGCCTCCGGCGGCTGATCCTTCCTTCGTCAGGACATGCTTTTTGACCTGGCCAAAAGGCCTGTTCCGACCGCAGGGAGGAATCTCAAAAAGGCCCTGGGCGAATTTAAACTCGCTTGTGTTCAGTAGTCTGTGTAATATTGAGTTGCTCGGACAAAAATTCGCCTACTGCCGAATTTGATTTGACATTTGGCATTGGACATTGGGGTTTATTTCGGATTTCGGATTTAGAGTTTAGGATTTAATTATACTTGCACTATGTTCCATATAAAATTAAATTAGACGTTCAAAACGTGGCGCTTTAGCTCAGCAGGTAGAGCAACGGACTGAAAATCCGTGTGTCCCCAGTTCGATTCTGGGAGGCGCC
>CAZBBC010000090.1:0-18731 GCA_964489835.1 uncultured Calditrichota bacterium | reverse complement strand
TTCTAAGGGGGAATCGGATCCTTCCCCCCTATTAAGGGGGGATTGAGGGGGGTGTTTTTTTCTTATTTCTTAAATACTTCCATAATAATCATTCTGTAAAAGTGGCATTCTTTCTTAATTTCCTTGATCGATCTTTCAATTTTGGACTATAATAGATCTTAAAGTTCTAACATCCCCCTAGCCCCCTTTCTAAGGGGGAATTAAAACGACGCTTCTTGTACTAATGACTTCATAATTTTAGTTTTTCGTTTTTCATGGAACTTTTGACACAACCTCTTAAGCCAGGTGTTATTAAAAACATCTTCGGATTTTACCAGCCCGAAGATTGTCTTTCAAATTCTTCTATAATTTTATATAAATCGACGGAACTCATTGATAATGAAATTTTCATCAGTTCGATTACAATCTTCTGATCTTCCGGGGTTAACTGTTTAAACAATTCCAAAATCAGTTCATCTTCCATAAATTACCTCTATTTAACGATATTAATCAGGATAATGTTCGGTTTATTAAAAGACCTTAACTGATAAAATGAATATAATAAAAATCGGCTTAAAAGAGAATAAAATATATTTTAATTAAGGGCGGGCAAAGTTTTGATGGCGATGTTTTTTCTAATCTTTTGATAATGTCTCACCGTAAGCCGGTTGGAAAAGGCGAGGAGCAGAGTTTTATAAAATTCTTTACGAATAACACCCCGGGATACTTTAATTTTATCCAAATAGAGCAGGTTAAGCGAATTTTCCTGTATGAGACGAAGGGTCTGCATGGCCCAAAAAAGCGGCAATAAGCAAAATATCCGAATCCGTGCTTCGTCTTTAGGTATATTTACGACATACGCCAGGGCTTTATCTAAATGATTCACCGTGGTTTGAATTAGTTCTTCGAAGAGCAGTTCGGCATTCTCACTATTTTGAACATCGAAAATCGATTGACGTGTTAATTCATATTTGCGCAGAATCTCATCCGGTATATAGGACTGGCCACGCTTTAAATCAACGGCCATATCTCTAATAATATTAACCATCTGCAAACCTTTTCCAAAGGATTCCGAGAAAATTTCCAGTTTCTTTGATACTGCTGGTGTAATTTTTTTTGAAAAATAGGTAAACAAGGACGTTAGCAAATGGCCAACCGTACCGGCGACATAGTAGGTATATTCATCCAATTCCTTCATCGAATTCAGAAATTGTTTTTTTCTTTTTTTGGAGGATTGTGCATACTTCTTCATCCCCAGGCTCATTTCGATAACCCAGGTAGCGATCATTTTTCGAACTTCGATATGAAAGGTTTTATATACGGCCAGTACCCGATCGAGATTTTTTAACAGCGATACATCCACACTATGATCCGGGATCGCTGAGACCGCCCGAAGAAATAGTTCCTTACTTTTTATCTCATCCTGTTTAAAAATATCCGCATAAACCAGTAACAATTCTTCTTTTTTTTCTTTCGATAGACTGGATTCATCCTCTACCGTATCCGCGATACGGCATAGCAAATAGGCTACGGTTACAGGAATATAGAGGTTTTTCGGCAACATTCGAATCGTCGGCGCAAATGTCCGCGACACTTTTGTTAAAATTCGCGCACAATATTCAATGTCCGGATTATTTGAGTGCATAGACATGTTGGTAAATATAGTTAATATATTGCAAGACTTTCTTTAATATAAAACAAATCAACGATGTTCACAACAATTAATCATTGAATATCCGTACCGCAGCCGTTGGCTGCGGTATGATATTATCACCGAAGAAGATCCGACATCAAAGAAGTCTCTGGTTGCACAGAGATAACCTTTTGATTAAATTTGAGTTTGATAGTTTTTTTAGAGGGATTCGGAATCGTATTGAAAAATAAACAAATAACTCATTTACTGGAAAAAAATTTTCTGCCATTTGTTGAAAAACCGGGCCGTTATTTAGGGACGGAATTAAATGTCATTCACAAGAATTTGTCCGATGTGAAATTGAGATTCGCTTTAGCCTTTCCCGAAGTCTATGAAATTGCCATGTCTTCGCAGGCTACCAACATGCTCTATCACCAGTTGAATCGAATCAAAGATGTCTGGGCAGAACGCGTTTTTGCTCCCTGGACAGACGCGGAAGAAATACTTCGGAAGTATCAGATACCGCTTTTTTCCCTGGAATCTTTTACCCCACTGTCAACCTTTGATATCATAGGCTTTACTTTACAGTATGAACTGACCTATACAAACATACTGAATATGCTGGACCTGGCAGACATACCTCTTTGGGCAAACAGACGCAAGGAGAATGATCCTATTATCGTGGGCGGCGGACCCTGTTCCTGCAATCCTGAACCACTGGCTCCCTTTTTTGACGCTTTTTATATCGGGGATGCCGAGGCAGGACTGACTGAATTCTGTGAAATTATTGAATCGGCCAGGCAAGCGGGAAAAAACAGGAAACAGATCCTGAAAATGCTGTCCGGTTTTCGTGGTGTATATATTCCCTCATTTTACCAGGATTCTTATGACCAGGGCGGAAACTTCAGGGGATTAACACCTGTCCAGCCAGGAGCACCGCTCTCTATCAAAACCCAGATCATTCCGGCACTGACAAACGAGCATTATCCCCGGAAACCGCTGGTTCCTTTGGTAGAGGTCACTCATGACCGTCTGGCCATCGAGATTATGCGCGGTTGTACGGGAGGATGTCGCTTTTGCAATGCCGGAATGATTTACCGTCCCACCCGTGAACGCCATGAAGATGATATTGTCTCATTTACCAAAGAAGCGTTGCGTCATACCGGGTATGAAGAAGTTTCTTTTTTATCATTGTCCGTTTCCGATTATTCTTCTCTGAATTCCCTCATGCGAAAAGAGCGGGAGGCGCTGGCTGGTGAGCAAATCAATTTTTCATTTCCATCGATGCGTCTCGATAGTTTCAATGAAGAAATTGCAGCGTTTGCTAAGACAATACGGAAGTCCGGATTTACATTTGCACCGGAGGCCGGCAGTTTACGTTTACGCCGGGTGATTAACAAGAATATTAGTGATGATGACCTTTTAGAGGCTGTGGAAATTGCCCTAAATTATGGTTGGAAAACATTAAAATTTTATTTTATGATCGGTTTACCAACCGAAACAAAGGAGGATATTGAATCTATCGCTGCTCTCATTGAGGGGATTATCGAAAAAAGTAAACGATTCGGGAAGATACAATTAAATATATCGGTTTCTTCACATTCACCAAAATCGCATACTCCTTTTCAATGGGAAAAACAGGATACAAAAGAAGAGTTTGAAGAAAAGATTAATCTGATAAAGGAAAGAATAAAAAAACATAAGCGGGTAAAACTAAGCTGGCGTGATCCGGGTGTCTCTGAGATAGAATGTGTATTAGGCAGAGGTGACCGGCGATTAGCGGAAGTCATCTATTGCGTCTGGAAGAGAGGATCCCGGTTTGATGGTTGGACAGATCATTTTCGTTATCGGGAATGGGAAAAAGCATTAGTCGAATCCGGGCTCAATGTGAACCGTTTGATCGGAGAAAGACCGGAGGAAGCACCGTTACCCTGGGACCATATTGATAAAGGTATTACCAAGCATTTTTTACGCAAAGAGCGGGAAAATGCCTACCGGGAAATCAATGGTGCAAATTGTAAAGATGGTTTATGTTATAGCTGCGGCATTCAGCGAAAAAATGCTTTTGCCGAATATGCGCAATGCTACCAAGATATAAAACGACAATCAAGGGATATTCCCTTATTAGCCGATAACAAAAACATGTCAGCAGAACCACTTTATAAAGACCTTGTTGAAGTAAATGATTCAGAGACAGTCTACCATTACCGGATTCATTTTATAAAAGAAGGATTTGGAAAATATCTGGCTCATTTTGACATCGTTCGCGCTTTCGAGCGTTCCTGCCGGCGGGCACAAATAAAAGTTGTTCACAGCCAGGGGTTCAATCCCCGCCCGAGATTCTCTTTTGGGCCACCTTTGAGACTTGGGTATTCGAGTGAGGCTGAATATGTCGATTTGCAGGTATATGGCATTTCCGCTCCTCTATTAATGGAGCGGTTAAATTTACATTTACCCGAGGGTATCCGGATTTTGAATATTATTCCTATTTCGCTTTCATTGCCTTCATTGATGGCAAGTATCAATGCAGCAGAATATCAAATAGAAATCGGCCGGAATAAATTATCAGATGAGCAAATCGATAAAATGCTAGATGAATCACAAATCCCGTTACTGCGAAGGGTTAAAGGAAAAGAGAAGACAATAGACATTCGGCCGTACATTGAGTCGATTACGCCTAAAGATGAAATACTCACTATTCATACGAATTTTATTGAGGGCCGAACCGCCCGTATTAGTGAGATTCTTTCCACTTTGTTCCGGAGTCATCCGGTTGATTCAAGATCCTTTCCGGTTCACAGAAAACGCCAGATGATCAAGACAAACGGTACCGTGCGCACACCGATGGATATCTGTTAAATTCTTTCTTTTCTTCAATATCCCCGGTTAAAAATACAGGAAGAGGTAACTACGAATGAATAAAGAAATTATTATTAATGCTACAAATGAGGAAACGCGAATCGCTATCACGGAAGATGAACGACTGGTAGAATTATTTGTTGAGAGACCCGAGGCACAACGTATGGTTGGTGATATTTACAAAGGTAAAGTGAGCCGCGTATTGCCTGGGATGCAAGCCGCTTTTATTTCCATCGGACTGGAACAGAATGGTTTTCTTCATTTTTCTGATGTCTCTGCATCTACCGGGCAGTTTCTTATCGATCCGGTGGAGGAGCCTGAAAAAATGACTGAAAACGGCAGCAATGGCAAAGGAGACAAAGCAGATTTTTTTAAAGCTGCCAGAGATCTCAAAAATAACCAGGATATTGTTGTCCAGATTATGAAGGAACCGATCGGTAGTAAAGGTTCACGGGTAACTTCCCAGATATCAATGCCCGGACGCTTTTGCGTCCTGATTCCAAATCATAACTATATCGGTGTCTCACGTAAAATAAGCAATTTTAAAGAGAAAAAAAGACTCAAAAACATTGCCCGTCAGGTATTGCCCGCCAATTTTGGTCTGATTTTGCGCACGCAGGCGGAGGGAAAATCCGAAAAAATTATCAGCAATGATATTAAAAGCTTGCTAAAAGTGTGGGAAAATATTAATAAAGAGATTAAAAAGGCTCAGGCACCGGCATTGGTGTATAAAGATATGGGAATGGCATCATCGATCATCCGGGATTTATTTACACCAGATGTTACCCGCGTTGTCGTGGATTCCCGGCAATTGATGCGGGAAATTACTACTTATGTCAAAGAAGTAGCGCCCCAATTAAAACATAAAATTGAATATTATAAGGATCGAATACCCATTTTTGAGAAATTTAAGATTGAAGACGAGATAAGTTGTATTCTCGATCAAGAAGTACGGATTAAAGGCGGCAGCTACATCATTATACAACCAACCGAAGCTTTGGTCTCCATAGACGTAAACAGTGGAAAATTTATTGGAAAAAAAGACCAGGAGAGTAATTCCCTGAAGATCAATCTTGCGGCAGCCAGGGAAATCGCCAGACAAGCGCGTTTGCGTGATCTTGGGGGTTTGATTGTCATTGATTTTATCGACATGTTGTCCGAGGCGAACAAATTAAAGGTATATAAAGAATTGAAGAGAGAATTCCAGAAAGACCGGTCCATCACAAAGATTGAAGAGATAAGCCGCTTTGGTTTAATTGAAATGACCCGACAGAGAATCCGGCCGAGTGTCATTCATTCTCTGCATGAAGATTGCCCCCAATGCAAGGGATCAGGACTTATCCCGACCCCAAGTACCGAACTCTCTCAACTGGAACGCTGGATACAAAAATACCGGTCTGGGAATGGTGATCGCCGAATAACGGTTCGTGTAACTCCGGAAATTTATTCCTATGTTATGTCCGGAAAATTCTCAAGAAGATTACAGCTAATGTGGAAATATTGGATGAAACTTAATTTTGAAAAAGATACCACACTTGCCCCGAGAGAATTCAAGGTTTATGACAAAGACAATAAAATACCCATTACCTTAAATTGAATCTTGACTCAGTAGTATTATGAAGTTAAATTAGAGGTCTTTATGAAATTTTAAGGAGAGTTCCTAAATGTACGCCATTGTTGAAATAGCCGGCAAGCAGTTTCGAGTCAGCAAAGATATGAAACTAAAAGTTCCACTTCTGGAATTAGAACCGGGAAAGAAAGTCGGCTTTGATCGTGTGTTGTTGGTTGAAGATGATGAAGGAAATGCAACCATTGGAAATCCACTGGTTAAAAGCATGCAGGTTTCCGCTACTGTACTTGAACATGGACGGGATAAAAAAGTAATTGTCTTTAAGAAAAAAAGACGCAAAGGATATCAGAAGACAAAGGGACATCGTCAGGGATATTCGGTCATTGAGATTAACGCCATCGGTGTATCTGAGGCTAAATCAATAGCCCCGGCAGCCAAAGCGAAACCAGTAGCTGTTGAGAAAAAAGTTGTAAAAAAAGCGGCTGTTAAACCTGTAAAACCGAAGACTGCCGTTAAAAAGACTGCGGTCGCTAAAAGTGCGAAAACATCAGCTAAGACTGAAGCGAAGACAACCAAAGCTGCCCCCCGGAAAACAAGCACAAAATCCGCCGCTGCAAAACCTGCCGCTGCTACTAAAACAGCAGCTAAAAAAAAGACAAAGGAGGAATAAATGGCACATAAAAAAGGTGTTGGAAGTTCCCGGAATGGACGTGAAAGCAACTCCAAACGCTTAGGTGTTAAATCTTTCGGCGGTCAGTTTGTCAGTGCTGGTTCTATTATTGTAAGACAAAGAGGAACCAGAATTCATGCGGGCACAAATGTGGGTGTCGGAAGTGATGATACGATCTTTGCTAAAATTGATGGTCTTGTTACATTTGAAAGAAAAGACAAAGAGCGTAAAAAAGTAAGTGTCTATCCGCAAGCACAAGCATAGTTCTATACCTAGTGTTCAAAAAAAGAGGCCGCCGTTAGAGAATAATACCGGCCTCTTTTTTTTACAGCTCCAGACCCACCTTAGTAAATCCTAAATCCGAAGCACGAAATCCTAAACAAATCCCAATATCCAATGTCAAATGTCAAATAAAATCCCAAATCCCAATGTCCAATTTATTACTTGGTTAAATCTGAACAATGTTCGATTACATCTCCGATGATAAATCACAATTTCAGTACTAAAAACCTTTGAAATTTAGAAAATTCGAATTTCGATATTGTTTCGGTTTTAGGATTTAGAATTTCGGATTTTTAAACAATGGATTATTTCAGATACTCCGTTTAACAATATATACCGGGCTTGAACATTTCTGACTATTCAATAGTCCCCACAAAAAGGACAATTTCCCGGCGACCGCTGCATCCAGGGTATAAATAATTGATCGTTTGCTGTTGAGATTTGCTTTCAACTGTGCGGATAACAGGGCATTATAGAGGGGATCAAAATACAATATTGAACTAATTTTTATGATCTCCAAACCCCGGGTTTTGAGTAATCGATAAATATCCTGCGGACGAAAATGATAGAGATGCCGCGGTGCGTCCAACGCCACCCATGTATGCTTGAAGTATTTTGCATCCAGACTCTCAATATTCGGGACCGCCAGAATCAAATAGCCGCCGGAAGATAAAAGTCGTGTGATATTATCCAGGAGATCATTCACCCGGTGCACATGCTCCAGTACATGCCACATGGTTATGACGTCGAACGGACCTTCTATTCCTTCCAATGTTTCTGCAATATCAAGATCCTTCTCTTTTGCAACTTTCCTGGCCTCCGGAGCCGTTTCCATTCCTCTCGTACCCCAGCCGTGTCGCTTCATTTCTACCAAAAAATCACCGGTTCCGCACCCAATATCGAGCAATTCTTTGCCTTTTTTATAGGATTCAATAAGACGCCGCTTTTTCCTTGCGTTCATATCTCTGATGATCTTATAAAGACGATCAAAGAATGATTTTTCGGACAAATGGTGTGGTTGATACTCCTCAAGATCATAAAACGCTGCCATGTTTTTTTCTGACGGCCGGGGAGATAAATAGGCAAATTGGCAATTCCGGCATCGCACAATGGTATATTGGTTTTGAAGAGAAAAGCGATCCGGGACATTGTTATACAAAGTATCAGACTCATGACTATGACAGATCAGGCAATTTATTTTTTCATTATGTACAGACATTTAAAAGATATTCCTTTATCATCCTGTATGACCACTTGATTGAAATCATGAACAAAATTATCGTTTTTTAATTAAATGAGCAATATTGAAATCGGATAAGAAAAGTGAAAAGAGAAAAGTGAAGAGCGAGGGACGTAGAGCGTAGAGCGAAAAGCGAAGAGCGTACATGGATGCTGCATAAAAGAAAGCAAAGAGCAGCCCCTATAGAAACATTGCAATTCTGCCGACTTATCGGGATAATTGCGTCCAAGATTTTAAAAGCTGAGAACAGGGCAAGCAACCGCCAAGTACCAACTGTTTACTGCTTTCGGCTTACTGCTTCTCTGCTTTCTTCTCTCTTCGCTTTTCTCTATTCACTTCTCGATACATTTATGCTGGATTGAATTATAACAATTGGTTATATTATTAAAAATCTAAATTTATTTTACAAGGGAGGTAATGATGATAAAAAATATGGGTACCGTGGACAGAACTTTACGTATTATCGTAGGTCTTGTACTTATTTTATTAGTGTTTGTCGGGCCTCAAACCCCCTGGGGGTGGATTGGCCTCATTCCTCTTCTAACTGGTCTGGTCAGCTGGTGTCCGGCCTATGTTCCTTTCAAGTTTTCGACCATAAAGAAAGCAAAAAAATAATAAATATTTAAGGGGCAGGTTGTTGATCTGCCCTTATTTTGGTTGATTCCCACACCAGGATCGCTTTTTTCCTGGCTGTACCACCCTGATAGTTCCCAAAATCACCATATTTTCTTATCACCCGGTGACAGGGAATC
Organism: uncultured Calditrichota bacterium; assembly: GCA_964489835.1. GTDB lineage: Bacteria > Calditrichota > Calditrichia > JAJRVZ01 > JAJRVZ01 > CAZBBC01. The sequence goes on along the minus strand of CAZBBC010000090.1, from coordinate 9,746 downwards.
AAGTATGAAATTGGATTTTTAGCCACCGCACTGCCTACGGCCCTGACCGCCTTTGGCTGACCCAGATAGTTAGCAATTTCTTCGTAGGATACCGCATAACCCTGAGGAATTTTCAGTAGGGCTTCCCAGACCTTTATCTGAAAATTCGTTCCCCGAATAACAACCGGTAACGGTGTATTTTCACGCCAGGCAGCGCGATCAAAAATTTGATTTACAGAAGCGGCGGTTCTTCCGGGTTTTTCTTCAATGACAGCCGCCGGCCAATCATGCCGGAGACGGGCAATATATTTTTGTTCATCCCCCCCTTTCAAAAAAAAGAGACCGCAAATACCACGCGCCGTTTGGGCAATCAGGCATTTTCCAAAGGGTGTGTCATGTGTCCCGTAATATATTTGAAGCCCCTCACCCATCAGTTTATATTCCCCGGGTGTTACTGCTTCGCATTTAACAAACAGATCATGTAAACGACCGGGTCCGGAAAGCCCGCTATCATAGGTAGCGGATAGGACATTCACCGAATCGCGCAAAAGGGTTTTCGCATATTCCTTTGTCAGATATTGCAGGAAGCGCTTGGGGCTAATTCCCACCCAGCGTTTGAAAAGCCGTTGCAGGTGAAATTCACTCAATCCGATATGATTGGAAATATCTTTCAATTCAGGTTGTCGTCGGAAATTATTTTCAATATAGCGAATAACTTCTTCAATACGTTCATAATCGAGTGCTTCCTGGGTGTATGGTGGGGGCATGAGCTGTGCCTTTCTTAAATGATTTCATTCAGTTAAAAGATAAAAGATTATTTTATCAGGATACACCCGATTATTGCTATAATTTATTTGTAATTCTAATATCGAAAATGTCTTATCGCCTCCCCTTTTTCCCCGATTTCTGTCATCGCTTCCACTCCAATCTGTAAATGCAGATCGATGTATTTTTCAGTTACCTTTTTATCCATTTTTTCTGTTTTAATCCCATCCGGAATCAGGGGCATGTCGGAAACCAGAAGCAAGGCACCACGGGAGATTTCATTGGCATGACCCACAATGAAAATTGTTGCCGTTTCCATGTCGATACCAATAGCCGACAGCCGGGCTAGATATTCTTTAAATTTATTATCCCATTCCCAGAGCCGGCGGTTGGTCGTATAGATGACCCCGGTTCGATAATCCTGCTGATTGTTCACTAAAATGTTGGAAACAAATTTATGAAGTTTAAATGAAGGGAGCGCCGGTACCTCCCGGGGTAAATAATCACCACTGGTACCTTCTCCCCTGATTGCAGCAATCGGAAGTATAAAATGGCCGATTTCTGTTGAATCCTTTAATCCCCCGCATTTACCAAGAAATAGTACGCCCTTCGGAGAACGGGCAACCAGCAAATCCATAATGGTAGCGGCATTGGCCGAGCCCATACCAAAGTTGACAATGGAGAGACCATGAGAGTTAGTGGCTGTCTGCATCGGATACCCCTCCCCATTGATATTGCATCCATATTGCTCGGCAAAATGAACCACATAATTTTGAAAATTAGTCAACAATATATAATCGCCAAATTCATCGATCTTGGTGCCGGTATATCTCGGCAACCAATTACGGGCTATTTCTAATTTTGTCTTCAATGATCCACTCCCTTCATGCTACTACAGCTAAAAACTTTATTATTTCCGCCGGGGCGATTATCAAATTTTTTATGAAGCTGGGCAATTCATTTCTCGCGGCGGCGCAACGAAAAGAATATTTTTCATTGCCACAGCGGGAAATAAAAAACGGATTTTAAACATAACAAAATATTTTGAACCTATTAAATCATCGGACAAAAGTAAAGCTCAATGTTTTTTCGAATGAGGGATAATTTTTAAAAATGAGAATTTATTATTATTAAAATCTGGAATCCTGATATTCAAAAAATCCCAATGTCAAATGTCCAATGTCAAATGTCAAATCAATGTCCAATGTCAAATGTCCAATAGCCAATCAAATCATGAGAATTAAAAAGCTAACATGGCCTTAAAATAATTTGTTAGAAAATCCTCCTTGATTTTTTGGTTCTTTTGTATCAAGACAAAAGAACAAAGATAGAAATTTCTCACAAAACCGCATAACGCTATGCCCATAATGATAAGTTCTGTGCAATTAAAAACTTTTACAGTTCAAAAGGTAGTAGCATCAGATAAGAATCAATATTCTTGAAAATAACAACCTAATCATCTACCTTTTATAAAATCAATCGCAAGGATTATTTCAAATGAAAAAAATTATTTTGAATAGCCGCCCTTCCGGGGAGGTTCAATCCGAAAACTTTAAATTTATAGAGACTGCTCTTCCGGTTCCCGGGGATGGAGAAATCCTTGTTCAGGCCAAATACTTTTCTGTCGATCCCTATATGCGCAACCGGATGAATAATATTGAATCCTATGTCAGACCCTACAAACTGAATGAAGCGATCAGTGGTGATGCCATTGCTCAAGTCGTAAAATCAAATAAAGATCAATGGGAAGAAGGAGATCTGGTTGTCGGCCCGCTACCCTGGCAGGAATATGCCATACCCCGGGAAGAAAAAATACAAAAAATTAAGAGCGAGGATGGACTATCCCCAACCGCTTATCTCAGTGTTTTGGGGCTTACCGGATTAACCGCTTACTTTGGTATGCTTGATATCGGTCAACCCGAGCCGGGAGAAACAGTGGTTATATCGGCGGCGGCCGGGGCGGTAGGTTCCGTCGCCGGACAAATTGCCAAAATCAAAGGATGTAAAACCATCGGAATCACGAGTTCGGAAATAAAAGCCGGATATCTCAAAAATGATCTTGGCTTTGATGATATCATTAATTATAAAATGACAGTAAATGTAAGAAAATCTCTCCGGAAATTATGTCCGGAAAAGGTCGATATATATTTTGACAATGTCGGAGGAGATATCTCCGACGGTGTTTTTTACTGGTTGAATAACTTTTCCCGGGTCATCCTCTGCGGTCAGATCGCCTTATATAATCTAAACCGGCTTAGTATGGGTCCCAGGCTTTATCCCCAATTTCTCATCCGCCGCACAAAAATTCAGGGATTTATTGTTTATGATTATGCCCAAAGATTTCAAGAAGCTCAGAATCAATTGAAAGACTGGCTTAAAAACGGAAAACTAACCTACCGCGAAAACATTATCGAAGGATTTGAAAATATTCCGGCTGCTTTCCAGGGTCTGTTTAGCGGTGATAATATTGGGAAACAGCTCGTTAGGGTGTAGTGGATGTGAAAAAGATGCTCAAATATAACGGAGACCGGAATCCGGAGGCAGGAGACCGGATGAAATAAATTTCAATGTCCAAGCACCAAATAGCAAATAAATCCGAAATTCGAATATCGAGATTCCCTCCCGAGGCGGGCAGGCAAAACAAATTTAAAATTCAAATGATTTAAATTCTAAACCCGTTCTTTAAACAGACTAGTTTTAAGATTTTGTTTATTTGGTATTGGGAATTATTTGGGATTTGGAATTTGGTACTTGGGATTTCCCGAAGGGAGAGGGGCGGAATATTTATAGCCCGGTGCGAAGCGCCGGGTTATAGAGTACCAAGATAGTCAAAGCCCCAGCGAGAGTAGTGCCGAAGGGGGGACTTGAACCCCCACACGGTTTCACCCATACCGGATTTTGAGTCCGGCGCGTCTACCAATTCCACCACTTCGGCAACATTATAAAACGAGAATTTACTCCTTTTACCTTCTAATGTCAACCACACTTGGGCCGGCTTTTAATCCTCCGCTTTCAGTTTTTCAACAATTTTTTTTATCTGGTCCTCCTTTATCCAGCCAACCACGACTTCTGTAATCATACCCTTGCCGTCAATAAAATAACTGGCCGGTAAACCGCTCACTTGATAGTCATTTGCCGTTTTGGCTTCCTCATCAACCAGTAGTGGATAGGTTAAACCATAAGTCTCTTTTATTTCTTGTACATGGTCTTTGGACTGACCGGAATTCACCGCTAAAATTTCAAATCCCCCTGGATGTAATTCTTCATAAACACGCTGTAATTTGGGAAATTCCTCGCGGCAGTGCGGACACCAATCGGCCCAGAAATGGATCATGACCAGTTTACCCGGGTAATCTTTTAATGAGTAGGCAACCGAATCGGTGTCATACAGGGTAAAGGGTTGCGCTTTTTGAAGGGCAGGTTTAATTTGTTCCTGCAGGCAACTAACCACCAGTAAACAAAAAATTGTGATAACAAAAAAATGAATAATACGCATTTTATCTTCCCGGCCTCCTGTATTAAAAATTATAATAAATCATCAAACATGATTACTGGAGACGCCTCTACCCGTGAGACGATGCTTCTCTCGCAAAGACGCAACGACGCAAAGTTCTATTATTAAATGATTTATATCAAAATTTTGAATTTGATTAAAATTATATTTCATTATTTAAAAAATTTTATAAATAATTATTTCTCTGCGTCTTAGCACCTCTGCGGGAGAAGTTTATGCTATTATAGCCAAAAACTTTGTTTTTTTTGCCAAAATTTAAAAAACTTTTATCCACGGATTATCCGGCTTCGACGGATAATCCGTGGACAAATTCTTTTATGTTTGCAGCCTTGGTCTGCGCTAAGAATAGATCAGGTTAAATAAAACTCTGAGGCTCTGCCTGCCCGGCGCAGACGTGGCGCAGACGGGCAAGAGATTTTATAAAAGGAAATTTAACAATTGAATAAAATCCAATCAAAATGAATACTACACAATTTGATATTGATTTTAATTGCATAATTTATCATATTGAATTTAAGATTATGGAATTGTATTTCACTGAGACAAATAATATCAGCGAATCTGAAGCAGTGTTCGATTCCTTCGAATCACGCCATGTTCTTAAAACCATGCGCAGAAAGATAGGAGATTCTATCCATTTTACCGATGGACAGGGTCGCCTGTTTATTGGTCAGATCACCACCACCAAGCCTGTACTCCGGGTTACGTATCAACTGATTAAGCAGGAAAAGTGGCCCCCCCCTGCGCTTTCAATTCTTGGCATCGGCTTTGTGCGCCATACGCGAATGGATTTTATGATTGAGAAAACAACAGAATTAGGCATTAATAAATTTTACCTTTTTGCCAGTCAATACACGAATTATTTTACCCGAAACAGCAACCGCTGGGAAAAGATTTCACGTCAGGCAATCAAGCAGAGTAATCGCCTCTGTTTGCCCGAAATTAATATATCACCGGATTTTAATTCATTTTTGGGGGATGTTTCCTTTGTTAAATATAAATTTCTGGCCGACCAATCAGCCGCTCAGGGTCTGCCAGAGGTTCTAAAAAATATTCCGCCACCCCCCAACAACAACATAATTTTCCTGATTGGTCCGGAAGGTGGACTGGCGAAGGAAGAACAGAAATTGGCACAAGATGCCGGATTTTTACCCCTTCGTTTTTGTGAATATATATTACGGACCGAGACTGCTGCCATTTCTGCTGCTTCTTATATTAATCTAATGAAAAATTAATGTACGAGGAGGATTCTTTGGAAGAAGAAACTATATTTAGTCAAATCATTTCAAAACAAAAACCGGCTGAAATCATCTATGAAGATGACGATGTGATGGCCTTTAAAGATATCAACCCGCAAGCCCCCGTACATGTATTAATTGTTCCCCGAAAACCGATTCCCAAATTAACAGCAGCCGACGAATCCGATGTGATGATTTTAGGAAAATTGGTCATGGTAGCCAAACAAATTGCCAAGGATTACGGCCTGGAAGAGGATGGCTTTCGGCTTTTACTCAATGAAGGGAAAAACGGCGGACAGACCATCTATCATCTTCACTTTCACCTCCTCGGCGGACGTCGATTAATGTGGCCGCCGGGTTGATGTAGAAAATAGAGAAGTGAAGAGCGTAGAGCGTGGAGCATAGGGCGAGTAGAGACGCATTGCCATGCGCCCTATGGGTATAGGGTATAAGGTATAAGGATATATGAAAATGTAGAGACAGCCCAGATAAAATCGGGATTTTCAACATGCAGGCCGTCTAAAACAAGAAGCAGTAAGCCGAAAGTAGTCCCGATAAAATCCTTTCCCTCAGGTCGAGGAATCGGGATGAAATCATCCACGATTTCATAAAGCTGTTGATTGTCCTGCTTTCTGGTTTCTGCTCTCTGCTTACTTATTCCCCTTCTCTCTACACTCTTCTCTCATCGCTTATCGCTCATCGCCTGGCGCACTTGCGGTTAAGAAGTCTCTGCCGGAAGCATATATTTATCTAAATACACATTCACTAATGACTATAGCAAATAAAGACATCTATGACATTATCATCGTAGGGGCCGGGCCGGCCGGAAGTGCGGCCAGCCTGTATGCAGACAGACAGGGCCTGAAAACACTTTTAGTCGATAAAGAAAGTTTCCCGCGGGATAAAATCTGTGGTGATGCCCTATCCGGAAAATCAGTTGCCATCCTGCGTGAGCTTGAGCTGCTCCAGAATATTGAGGATCTGCCCGGTGCGCACATTCAGTCAATAGTTTTCAGTAGTCCCGATCATGCCACCTTCCGAATCGATCTATCCAAAACCAGCCTGAAAAATATACCCAAGGGATTTGTCATCAGGCGAAAAATTTTCGATGATTTCATGTTTAAAAAGGCCAGTGCTGCGGCAACAACCACTTTGCAAAACTTTGCCGTTTCGGATCTGATTACCCATAACGGATATGCATGCGGTATTCGTGGCAAAGACAAAAAGGGAGGCAAGGAGCAAGAATTTTTCGGAAAAATTGTCATCGGGGCCGATGGATATAAATCAATCGTCGCTCAGAGACTGGGCCTGTATGACCACGATCCCAAACATTGGGTGGTTGCTCTCCGTTGCTATTATAAAAATGTTAGTGATCTTACCGATCAAATTGAATTACATTACGTCGATGAAGTGATTCCGGGATATTTTTGGATATTCCCTCTTGAGGATGGACACGCCAATGTGGGTATCGGTATGTTACATCATTACATTAAAAAGGAAAAGATTGATCTAAAAAAAGCACTGGAGAAAACCATCGCCAGTTCTTACTTTAAGGAGCGATTTCGGGAAGCGGAGATACTTGAAAAACCGATAGGCTGGAATTTACCTGTCGGAAGTAAGCGGCGGAAAAGCTTTGGTAATGGTTTTATGTTACTGGGTGATGCTGCTGGTCTCATCGATCCTTTTACCGGAGAGGGCATCGGGAATGCCATGTACTCTGCAAAATATGCTATTGCTGCCGCCCAGGAGGCATTACAAGCGAATGATTTTAGTGAACCGTTTCTTTCCAGATATGAGGATAGGCTCTGGGATGCGATCGGGAATGAATTGAAAGTCAGTACAAAATTACAGAAAATCGGGCGCTCGCGATTTTTGTTAAATCTGGTGATAAATAAGGCGGCACGCAGTAAGGAAGTGAGCAATATTATTGCCGGCATGCTTACCAACGAGGTGCCCAGAAAGCGTCTGGCCAACCCCCTATTCTATTTACGCCTCTTATTTAGTTAGCATAAAATATAGCATTGACTGAATTTCATAACATAACACAGAGCACAACCAAAAGCTACTAACAAATATCAAATTACAATTTACAAATTCCAAATAATATTCAATCTTCCAATCACCAATAACCAAAAATTATTGTATAAACATTTAGACATTGTAATTTGGAATTTATTTGATATTTGTGATTTGGAATTTGTTATTTTAAAACTTTTTAGATAAACTAAATGTTAATATCGCTGCTATCAGCAGAATTTGATCATTGCTCAACAAGATTGTACCTTCCTTCCCGGGGTCCGTTTTCCAGACTCAATACACCGCGGGGACACACGGCGGCACATACGCCGCATCCGACACAGGAAGCGCGTATAATATTCTGTTCCCTCTGTGCATACCAGCGCACATCAATCCCCATCTCACAATATGTAGAGCAATTACCACAAGATATGCACTGACTACCATTGGTTGTAATGCGAAAACGGGAAAAATATTTCTGCAGAATACCCAGAATAGCAGCCAAAGGGCATCCAAAGCGACACCATACCCTGCTACCCAATATCGGGTAAAATCCAACCCCAATAACTCCGGCAAACATAGCCCCGATCAAAAATCCGTATACACTGGCGAGCGTTTGAGATACGTCTCCCAGTAACCGCCCGCTAAAAAACGAATTTATCCATAACAGAATTGTGGTTATAACCACGAAAATAAGAACGGAATATATCGACCAGCGCTCAATCTTCCAGGCCTTTAAGGATTTATCTGATAACTGACGAAAGGGATCGCTCTGTTTACGGACCTGGCGGGCAACGGTCACACCGGTGATCCCATTACCCAAAATGACTAAATGTTTCATAAGTTAACCCTCTAAAAATTGATTCACTTAAGAATTAAAAAAACTCATCCCCAAACCTGCGTCTAAGCCGCATCTTCGACCTTCTCTTGAAAAGAGAAGGGGCTCCCTAAAGTCCCTCTCTTTCCAAGAGAGGGATTTAGGGTGAGTTCTTTATATCAAGTCTCTATGTTTATTTAATCTCTAAACCATTTGATATGCTGGTGATACTTACGATGATTTACATTTTAACCGAACATTCATGACAACAAATATTAAATAATATATTTCAAAGATGCATATGAGAAAGATTTTAATTATAATTTATATTACAATAAAAGCCATTTGGATAGTCGTGTTGCATATTTTCCTTTTTAATATTTAGTCCCAGTCTTTTTTATCATCATTCTATTCTTTAAGTTTTATAATTAAACCTGATCTATTCATAAACCACGAAGCACACAAAGGACACGAAGATATTTTTATCGAATTTAAATTAGAAAATATATTATTAAATAAAGAGAAGGAATTTCTTTATTTAATCACTTTAAATTGTTGTTATTACTAGACCTTCGTGCTCCTCGTGATCTTCTTGGTGAATAATTCAGGTTAAATAACAGACACCTGAAAAATGGTCCGGGATTTCCCATGTTACTTTTAGCGATTGCCCACAAGGGCGAAGCACAAACATTTATCAAGCGTAAATTCACCCAAACAGTTGATTTTTATTTTTCCGGATTATACCGCAGTGATAATGAGATACTGCTCCTGACCGGTGAAGGTATACAAAAGACCACTGTGCGGATTACTGCTGTTTGTGCTTATTACGGCCATAGGATTGATCGTCTAATAAATATGGGAATCGCTGCAAGTTTGGATTCTTCTCTTCAACTGAATCAGATCTACGGGATCCGTTCGGTATATCATGAATTTACCGGTGAAAATGAATATCCTTCTTTTAAGTGCATGGAGACACGCAGTAAAGTCGATTGTGTTACCGCCTGTAAACGGGTGGTTAAGAAAGAATATGGCCATGCTTTGAGAAAAATTGCCCCCGTAGCGGACAGAGAATTATGGGGAATAGGGTCTGTATGCCATCAGTTCCGCATCCCTTTTAAATCATACAAACTGATCTCTGATTATGCCGATGAAAAGACAAATCTTGACCAGATCCGATCAATGGCCCCTGATTACAGTAAACATTTATTCGATTTCTACAAAAAACTCTCATTGACAAAGGATATTTAATCCGCGAATTTTATTAGCCTGATCTATTCATAGCGCAGCATATTGCTGCAATCAAAAAAAGAATTTGTCCACGGATTATCCGTCGAAGCCGGATCAGGCGCAGACTGACACGGATTACACGGATTTCATTTAAAAATTATAATTATTTTTGTTTTATTCCGTGTCCGGC
>CAZBBC010000089.1:0-18736 GCA_964489835.1 uncultured Calditrichota bacterium | reverse complement strand
AGCAAAAAGTCCTCGCTGGGCCATTTCCTTCAAGTTCAAAGCCAGGCAGGTAAAAACAAGGATTGAGCAGATAACCTGGCAGGTAGGAAGGACCGGTGTTGTAACGCCAGTGGCGGAATTGACTCCGGTTCATGTGGCCGGCACCCTGGTTTCGCGCGCGACCTTGCATAATCCTGAAGAAATTAAACGTAAAGATATCAGAGAAGGGGACACCGTTCTGATTGAAAAGGGTGGCGATATTATACCAAAGGTCTCTGAAGTTCTGGTAAACGAGAGAGACCCATTAAGTACGCCCTATCAAATACCTGAGCGATGCCCGGTCTGCAGGACGCCCTTGAGGCATACGGCGGATGAAGCGGCTTTACGATGTCCGAATGATACCTGTGCCGGGCAAGTTATCCGGCGGATTGAACATTTTGCCAGCCGGGGGGCGATGGATATCGAAGGTCTGGGCTCAGCGCTGGTTGAATTATTGGTTAATAAAAACTTGATAAAAGATGTGGCAGATCTGTATTATTTATCCCGGGATCAAATCCGCATATTAGAGGGTTTGGGGGATAAAAGTGCGGATAATTTGGTTGATGCTCTGAAAAAGAGTAAAAAACAATCTCTGGACCGCCTTATTTTTGCCCTGGGAATACCTTTTGTTGGTGTTAGTGCGGCCCGTATTCTGGCTGATCAATTTAAAGATCTGGATGATCTTGCCCGGGCTCAGGAGGAAGAACTGGATCAGCTTTCCGGAATCGGATTGAAAATGGCGGAGAACATTGTCAGTTATTTTAAAAAAACTGAACATAAAAAAATTCTTAAAAAACTACATCAGGCGGGCATTAATTTTAAACATGAAACATCGGCGGTTGAAGATACGTTGAATGGAATGATTTTTGTACTTACCGGCTCGCTTCCAACCATGACAAGGGAAGAGGCTTCCCGCATGATCCTTGATCATGGTGGTAAGATCTCATCGGCGGTGAGTAAATCAACCGCCTATCTCCTTGCCGGGGATAATCCCGGTTCAAAAATTGAGAAAGCAAGAAATCTTGGAATCACGATTATCGATGAGGAACAATTCCTCCGGATTTTAGGAAAATAAAGGGGAAAAATGCACAGACTATACAGGGATTTTTCGTTTGACTTTAAATCAAGAGACATCTAAATTTAAAACTTGTATTTTATATAAATTCATTTATTTAGGAGGTTAATTTTTCATGCAGTCTAGTACTACCATGAAACTTATTATTATTCTTGCTGTTTTTGCTCTCTCCTTATATTTATTATATCCCACGTATAAATTATCGCAGATGACAGACATCGAAGAGAAGTCTTTGGAAAGAGAAGACAGGAACGAACTTATCAATTTGAAATCCCGATCTGTGAATCTTGGTCTTGATTTGCAGGGAGGCATGCACGTGATCCTTGAAGTTGATATAAAAGAATTACTCAATCAATTGGCAAAAAATAAGAACCAGGAATTTATTGACGCCTTAGATAAAACCGCCCGGGAAATTCAGGATTCAGATGAAGATTTTATCACTGTTTTTAACCGGAACCTGACCGAGGCCGGTGCGCGTTTAGTCCGTTATTACGGATCGCGGGATCTTAGTTCTGAAGATGATGTGCTCAATTATCTGCGCAAACAATCTGACGAAACTGTTACCAGAGCACAGGAGATTCTTACCAACCGGGTGGATGAATTCGGTGTTGCCGAACCCATTATCCAGCGACAGGGAAGTAATCGTATCATTATTGAGCTGGCTGGTGTAACAGATCCAACCCGTGTAAGACAGCTCATCGGGAAAACGGCAAAATTGGAATTTCGTCTATTAAAAGATAAAGAAATCACTTTACTGGTAGCAGAGAAAATGCAGGCCTTTGTTCAGTCAAAGATCGCGCCTTTAGACACAGTGGGAACGGAGGCGGTTGATAAGGAGGCAAAGGCAGATACGAGCGTTAATCTGGATGAACTTTTCCGTACGGATGCTGAAAAATCTCAAGTAACGGATACAACGGCTGGGGCAGAAGATAAGCTTTTTGAACAAAATCTGTTTTTTCTACACCCCAGAAGCCAGCAAACACTGTTGGTTCCTATTGAGAAAAAAGAAAAGTTTAAGGATCTGCTGGCCCTCGATGAAATCCAGCAGATTATAAAGGATGAGGCTGGAGATGCTGTTTTTCTCTGGGGAGCCAGGGAGGAGTACGAAGGTCAGTATAATGAAGTCTATTTGGTAAATAATCGCGAGGAACTTACCGGTGAAACAATCACGGAAGCTGATCCGAGGGCAGGCAGTCAGATGGACCCGTCTGCTATCGGAAAATTTGAAGTATCGTTTACACTCAATGATGACGGCGCCCGGATATTCTCGCGTGTTACCGGTGCAAATATAAAAAAGCGACTGGCTGTAATTCTGGATAATCAGGTGTATCTGGCACCGGAAATCCAGGTAAAAATCAGAGATGGTCGCAGTCGAATTACCGGTTTAAATACAATGAATGAAGCGCAGGACCTGTCAATCGTTTTACGGGCCGGGGCTTTGCCTGCACCGGTGGAAATTATTGAAGAAAGGACCGTCGGTCCTTCGCTGGGCCTTGATTCCATACTGAGTGGCGGCCGCTCCGGTATATACGGGATGATTATTGTGGTTATCTTTATGCTCATCTATTATAAATTATCCGGTGGTTTGGCCGATTTAGCCCTTATGCTGAATATTGTCTTTATTATGGCAGTGATGGCTTATTTTAATGCTACACTCACCTTACCCGGTATTGCCGGTATTATTCTAACTATAGGTATGGCGGTGGATGCGAATGTGCTGATTTTTGAGCGTATTCGGGAAGAATTAGCAAAGGGGAAAACCGTGAAATCATCGATTGATCAGGGCTACGGGAATGCCTTTAGTGCTATTCTGGATGCAAATGTTACCACTTTTATCGCCGGTATTGTGCTCTATACATTTGGTACCGGGCCCATTAAGGGATTTGCCCTCACATTAATGATCGGAATTGTCGCCAGCATGTTTACTGCCATTGTGGTTACACGCGTGGTATTTGATTATGTTATAGCGAAGTGGTCTATTAAGGAACTGAGTATCTAAAGGGAGAAGGAAAGGATGCAATTTTTCTCAAAAACGAATATAGATTTTATAGGTAATCGAAAATTTGGCTTCGGTTTTAGCGGCATTCTAATTCTGGTTGGCATTGTTTCAATGATCATGCATGGCGGCCTGAGGTATAATATCGATTTTACCGGTGGAACTTTGGTGCAATTAAAATTTGAAAAAAATGTAAAAATCGAGGATATCCGTCAGGCGCTTACCGCTGAAGGCTATGGAGACAGTGAAATTAAACATTTTGGCGGGTTGAACGAAATCGTTATCAGAGCCGGGATTGAACAATCAACCGATGAACTAACGAACCGTTTCGAGCCCATTATAAGTAAGGCGCTGCCGGATAATCCATTTATTGAACAACGCCTTGAAAAAGTGGGTCCGAAAATCGGTAAAGAATTAATTGTTGATTTTTTATCAGCTATTTTTTGGGCAATTATTCTTATTCTTTTTTATGTGATGTGGCGTTTTGAATTTAAATTTGCCCTTGGCGCTATTCTGGCATTACTGCATGATGTATTTATTACGCTGGGAATATTTTCACTGCTTGATATCGAAATATCTGCGCCAATTATTGCTGCTGTTCTTACCATCGTCGGTTATTCTTTGAATGATACCATTGTTGTTTTTGATAGAATACGTGAGAATCTGAAAGTCAAACAAAAAGATACCTCTGGTTTTATTGGTGTTGTAAATAAAAGTCTGAATGAAACGCTTAGCCGGACCATCATTACTTCTCTCACCACGCTATTCGTTGTTACGATATTATTCTTTTTTGGCGGAGAAGTATTAAGATCTTTTGCATTTGCCCTGATTGTTGGTATAGTCATTGGTACTTATTCGTCAGTATTTGTTGCCAGCCCCTTTGTGGTTGAGTGGCAGATTAAAAGAGGACAGTAAAGTGAGGATTACATCATGAGTTATTCTGTTTCTGAACAGAACAATGTCGTCATTATATCCTTGGCAGGCAAAATAATGGGTGGTCCCGAGGCGACTGAGATTAACGATAAATTCAATCAGCTGATCGATGATAAGAAACTTAAAGTGATTATAGACTTGATGAATGTTGAATGGATGAATAGTTCCGGTCTTGGCATCCTGATCGGTGCTGCCACACTTTTAAGGAATAATAATGGACAATTGCGCCTCATCAATGTTTCGGAACGAATACAAAATCTGTTAAGAATCACAAAACTTTCCGGCATCTTTGAAACGAGTAATTCATTAGAAGAAGCAATCACATCTTTTAAAAATTAATATCCTGATCATATATTCCTAAGGAATTAAACAGGCGCTCTCTTAGTGCTCCACTGTCTCTATTTCTTTAATCACTTTTCAGGTCAGAAATAATAAAATTAGGAAAAAATCGATTCATGTCTGTAAAAATAATTATTGGCGCTCAATGGGGGGATGAAGGCAAAGGAAAGCTGGTAGATTCATTGTCTGAAACGGCTAATATTGTTGCCAGGTATCAGGGAGGGGCAAATGCCGGCCATACGGTATATATTGATGAAAAAAAATATATCTTGCATCTGATTCCGGGCGGTATCCTGCGCAAAAACGTCAAATGTGTTATCGGGAATGGGGTTGTATTTGATCCTGAGGCTTTTTTCGAAGAAGTGGATTTTTTGAATGATAGTGACATTCATATCGAGGATAGGCTTTTTATTTCCGACCGTGCCCATGTCATCTTTCCATATCATAAATTAATCGATCAGTTGAAAGAAGATTCACTGAAAAAGAAAAAAATAGGAACAACGGGCAGAGGTATCGGTCCGGCGTATACAGATAAAATAAGCCGTAGCGGAATCAGAATTGCTGATCTGTATGACCGGTCTGTCCTCATGGAACGCTTGGAGAGTAATATTGATCTTATCAATCAAGAATTAAAAGAAAAATATGATACGAAGGAGATCAAACCAAACAATGAATTCAAGAAGATCTCCGCATATGCCGATCAATTAAAACCTTACATCTGCGATACTTCCAGGTTTTTATACGACTCCTGGCAACAAGGAGCAGAAATTATTCTGGAAGGTGCCCAGGGTTGTCTTTTAGATGTCGATTTCGGAAGTTACCCCTTCGTAACATCTTCTAACCCCACCAGCGGCGGGGCGGTTACAGGAACCGGATTACCTCCTCAGGCCATGGAAGCAATTATTGGAGTAATCAAGGCTTATACGACACGTGTCGGAAGCGGCCCTTTTCCCAGTGAGGAAGGACAGGAAACAGGAAATCGGCTGCGTCAAGCGGGAGGAGAATTCGGGGCTACTACCGGCCGGCCGCGTCGGTGTGGTTGGTTTGATACCGTTGCCGTAAAATATGCCGCGCGGGTCAATGGATTCTCTACTTTTGCTTTGACAAAACTGGACGTATTGGACGGGTTTGAAAAAATAAAGGTCTGTACACATTATAAAAAAAAGAATGAAATTATTGATGATTTTCCGGCAAGTTTACAAACGCTAACGTCCTGTGAACCGGTATATGAAACGATTGAGGGTTGGCAGTCACCTACCGACCACTGCAGAAAATTTGAAGAATTACCCCAAAAAGCACAGCATTATGTCAGATACCTGGAGGATATCCTATCGGTTCCCATTAGTTATATATCTGTCGGCATCGATCGAAAACAAATAATATTTAGATAAGTATTTCTGTATCCTAAAAATATGCAATCAATAATTAAATGCTTGATCACTATTCTTTTTTTTCTTCCCGGTTCACATCTTCGGGCAGAACCTCTCTATATCATCTATACATCCAATATTAATGGGGCTTTGCAGAATTGTGGTTGTGGTGTGGATCCGCCAGGCGGTATTGGGAGAGTCAAATCGATAGTTGATCAATTAAGAAGTAAACATCAACGGGTTATACTGATCGATGGTGGAGATTTTTTTAATTCCTATCCCTTCCCGTTGCTGGATGAAGCCATGTTAAAGGCGCTGGAAGTGCTTGAGTACGATCTTTTTATACCCGGTGATCAGGAGTTTGTTGAAGGATCTGCGTTTTATAAGAGACTGCAGACCATTCTGGGAAAAAGGTTGCTTATTTCCAATAATGGCGCAGGAAATCTGCAATCTTTCTCCATTTATTTAGGTTCTGACAATGTTCGGATTCATGGTCTTCTATCACCAAAAGTCTTTGATTTTATTGAAGTACCCGCCATATTGAACTTACAGGATCCTTCAAATATGATCCTGAGAAGTAAAACCCCTCGGGATTTAAATGTGGTTGTGATGCATGGTTATCTGGGGGAGGCACAGCAATTCGCCCGTGTAAATCAATCAATCGATCTGATACTGCTGGCCCATGATCAACTGAAAGGTATTTGGGATGAGAATGGTCCTTTAATCGTCGGAAATGGAAAAGATTCTGAATTTTTATCAATCATCGAGGCCAGATTTGAAAAAAAATGGCATTTTAAGGTAGATCAGCTAAGGATAAGTGAGACAATACCTGAAGATGATCATATTCTGAAGATTATCAGGGAGTTTAATCATGATTTAGAGATTAACTAATCAGGTCTATTCATAAACCACGAAGCACGCGAAGGATCACGCCAGTAGGCGGATTCGCCCACTGGCGGACACGAAGATATTTATATTGAAGCTAAATAAAATAATATAATATTAAAATATAAGCAGGAATATCATTATAGTTTAAATCTACAAAAAATGTTATTATAGGAACTTCGTGCTTTTCGTGATCTTCGTGGTGAATATTTAAGGCTAAGAGATAAATAATGTCAAATCTTATACAGAAAGCAATCAATCGTCTTATTGAAGGTAAGAGTCTCACACGTAATGAAAGCAAAAAGATTATGAAGATCATCATGCGTGATGAAGCCACTCAAGCCCAAATCTCGGCTTTTCTTGTTGCCTTGCGCATGAAAGGAGAAACAGTCGAGGAAGTAACCGGTGCGGTTGAAGCGATGAATGATGATGCGACTCATATCAGAACCCGCTTTAAAAACATTGTTGATACCTGTGGTACCGGCGGGGATTCATTAAATACATTCAACATATCGACAGCCGCCGCTTTTGTAGCTGCCGGAGCTGGTGTCGCTGTTGCAAAACACGGCAGTCGTTCGGTTTCCAGTATTTGTGGTAGTTCTGACGTATTAAGTGCGCTCGGGATAAATATTCAAATACCGCCGGAAGAGATGGAACAATGCCTGTATGAAGTTGGAATTGCCTTTTTATTTGCACCAAAATTGAAAACTTCCATGATATATGCTATGGGACCACGTATGGAAATAGGGGCGAGGACGATCTTTAATATTTTAGGGCCTTTAACCAATCCGGCAAGAACAAAAAGACAACTGGTTGGTGTCTATGACATAAAACTGGTCCGACTGATGGTAGAAGTTCTAAAAGAGTTGGGAGCTGTTCAGGCGATGGCGGTCCATGGACTTGAAGGGATTGATGAAATCTCGATCAGCGGACCGACCAAAGTATGCGAACTGGTTGATGGTGCTATTTATGAGTATAATATTCGACCTGAAAACTTTAAAATTACATCGGCACCATTAAATACCATTCAGACATTTACTGCCAATAAAAATAAAAAGATGTTGATGGATGTTTTACAGGGAAAACCATCTCCGGCGATGGATGTGGTGATTTTAAATGCCGGGGCAGCAATTAAAGTCAGTGGTAAAGCGAATTCTATCTATGAAGGAATTCAGCTCGCCCGGGATTCAATACAGTCGGGCGCGGCGCTCGATAAATTGAATAAACTGAAAGAATTTACAAATCGTTTGACCGTGAAACAGGAAAAAATGTGACAAAAGATTCAAATAAATCAGACAAACAGTCAAAAATAAAGGCACCGGTTACGAAAAGAATTATATTTATATTTGCACTTGTTTTACCTATCCTGGCTTTCTTGGTCATTGATTATTTTACTGTACCGAAATTAGATGAGAAAGTTAAGCGTGTACCCTTTATCATTTCAAAGGGTGCCAGTATCAATGCGATTGCAGACTCCTTGCAAATAAAAGGTTTGATAGATGATAAGGAACTCTTTATTTTTTGGTTGACGACATTGGATAAAGACCGGATGATAAAAGCCGGATATTACGAAATTCCGAAGGGATTAAACTATGCCCAGCTGATTACATTCTTATCTCAGGCGCCCTCTAAAGAAATAATTGTCACTCTGATTGAAGGTTGGAGAAAAGAAGAAATTGCAGAAGAATTGCATAAAGAACTGGATATTAATAAGGAAAAATTTATGCAACGGGTACAAGATAGCGTTTATATCAAGCAATTAGGAATTAAGGCGGAAACACTTGAAGGATATCTTTTGCCTGATACCTATCATTTTTATTGGGGCGTTGATGAACAAAGCGTTATTGATTACCTGGTTAATAAATGTTTTGAAATTTTTACTGATCCAATATTTGTGCGGTTAGACAGTATGAAGATGACCATGCATGAAGTTCTTACCCTGGCATCGATTATTGAGGGTGAAGCAATCCTTGATGATGAAAGGGAAATTATTTCTTCTGTTTACCATAACCGTTTAAAACGCAGAATAAAATTGCAAGCTGATCCAACAATTCAGTATATTTTGGCTGGTTCGCCAAGAAGATTGCTCTTAAAAGACCTGGAAGTAGATTCACCATATAATACTTATAAATACTATGGGTTGCCTCCCGGCCCCATATCAAATCCGGGTAAAAAATCAATTTTGGCAGCCATTTTTCCGGCAAAAACAAATTACATATTTTTTGTAGCCAAAGGAGATGGCAGTCATACGTTTTCACGAAGTGCGGCTGAACATCAGAGGGCAAAAACACAATTTGATAAAATACGGCGAGAGGTATCTCGACAAAAGAGAGCCTCAAATCTGAAAAGAGATTTACAATGATGCTCTCCCCAAAAGAACTGAATCCGGTTCAACTGGAAACGGTTAAAAGTAAAAATCAACATATTCTGATACTGGCCGGTGCAGGGAGTGGCAAAACCCGCACACTGACCTATCGTATTGCATATCTCATCCATCAAAAAAAGGCAGATCCTGCTAATATTCTTGCAGTAACTTTTACTAACAAAGCTGCCAACGAGATGAAAGAACGTGTTGGAAAATTGGTTAAACACGATCTGACGAAATTATGGATTGGTACTTTTCATTCCATGTTCGCACGTCTTTTACGTATTGAGGCACAATCATTGCCTCTCTCAGCTAATTTTACAATTTATGACACCGATGATCAGGTGAGCGCTTTAAAAAAAGTAATGAGTATGCTGAATATTCCTCAACAACTACATTCACCAAAATTGTTCCAGGCACGTATCAGCCAAGCAAAAAACCGCATGATCTCTCCGGATGAACTGAAGGCATCTAAAGATGATAATTTTGATCAGTTACTACCGGATGTATATCGCCGATATGATCAATTCCTGCAGGATAACAACGCGGTTGATTTTGATGACCTCTTAATTCTTCCTATCCGATTATTTAATGAAAAACCTAGGATCCTGCACAAGTATCAACGGAAGTTTAAATATATTCTTGTCGACGAATATCAAGATACAAACAAAGCACAGTACACCCTGATTAAAAGTCTGATGGGTAAAAATAGTCATATATGCGTTGTGGGTGATGAAGATCAATCGATTTATCGCTGGCGTGGGGCCGACATCAACAATATTCTTAATTTTAAGCATGATTTTCCTGAAGCGGTGGTATATCGTCTTGAAGAAAATTACCGCTCGAACCAATATATTTTGAATGGTGCCGGTGCACTAATTGCACATAATACAGAACGTCTTGGTAAAGATTTATATAGCAAGAGAAAACAAGGTGATCCGATTGTATTGTTGGATGCTGAGAATGAGTCAGATGAGGCAAAGAAAATCGTTGAAAATATTCATAAAGAAATGTTCACAAAAAAACGCAGTTTCCGGGATATCGCGATCTTATATAGAACCAATGCCCAAAGCCGCGCCCTGGAGGACGATTTACGGAAGAATGCCATATCTTATGCCATTGTGGGCGGAACAAAATTTTATGAAAGAAAAGAAATTAAAGATATTCTGGCTTATCTGAAAGTTATAACAAATCCCAGAGACAGTGTTAGCCTGAGGCGGATCGTCAATTTCCCCCTGCGGGGAATCGGTGAAACGACTGTGGGCAAAATTGAAAAATTTGTTGAATCTAAAAATATATCTTTGCTGGAGGGTATGGGAAAAGTAGAAGAGATATCAGTCATATCATCGGGAATGGCTAACAGAGTATTGGAATTCTACAATATGATCACAAAGTATCAAAAATCCAGCAAAAAAATATCTGCGTCAGAATTGACATCTTCTCTAACCCATGAAACCGGTATTATCACCCACATCAAAAATGAATACGATCAATACGAGAGTGAGAGCCGGCTGGAAAATATTTACGAATTATTCAATTCAATCGAAATTTTCACCAAAGAACGTGAATCGGAGAATAAAGATAATAGTCTGAGCGCCTTTTTAGAAGATGTGGCTCTTTTGAGCGATGTGGATAGTATGAATACTACGCGGAATTCGGTCACACTTATGACCCTCCATTCTTCAAAAGGTCTGGAATATCCGGTCATCTTTATTACCGGTATGGAGACAGGTTTGTTCCCATTACAAAGAAATTCAGCCGACAATTCTGAGTTGGAAGAAGAACGGCGGTTATTATATGTCGGAATGACCAGGGCGCAGGAAAACCTTTATTTAAGCTATGCACGATCACGCCGCAGATTTAACAACGTCAGCTACTCCTCTCCGTCATTATTTTTAGACGAAATTCCTTCAGAATTTATGAAATTAAATGTTACCGATAAGCAGAAAACCGGAAGTGGAGTCAATCGTCGTCAAACCCGACGAAAAAAAATAATGGAATATTTTAATCAGGAAGATGAATCTCAGGAAGAAAAAACAAATTATACGGTTGGTAGTAGAGTATATCATGAAACTTTTGGCAAGGGAGAGGTTATAAAAGTCGAAGGTAATGGTGATAACGCAAAAATATCTATCAAATTTGAGGGGAATTTACTTAAAAAACTCATTGCCCAGTATGCTAATTTAAGTCCCATTGAAATCTCGGATTGACAGGAATCCTATGAAAATTATAAAAAAAATATTATTGTTTTCTCTGATTGCACTAATCCCATTTAATATCATTTATGCTCAGCAAAGATCAGAAAGCGATGATTTTTCTTATGCTTTAAAATTATATAATGAAAAATTTTATGATCTTGCCGCCCAGCAATTTTCAAGTTTTACAAACAATTATCCGGGAAGTAACAAGGTTGCAGAGGCGGGCTATTATGGGGCTATGGCTTTGTTTCACCTCCAGCAGTATGAAAACGCCAGGATTGATTTTCAACGCGTGGCTCTTGACTATCCCCGCCATGACCGGGCGGCGGAAAGCTGGTATATGATAGGAGAATGCTATATACTGCTTTCCAATGACGAAGAAGCAGCGAAGGCATTCGAAATGGTCAAACTTCTTCATCCACAACATCAGAAAGCAGCAGAAAGTATCCTAAGGGCGGGTCAGATTTATCAAAAATTAAATAGATATGAAACCGCAGAACAACTATTTAATCTTATTCAAAACAGGTATATAGAATCCACATCATATTTCCCAAGTGTGCTGGCCCAGGGTAAACTATATCTGGATATGGGACGTATAAGCAAAGCGAAACAAAAACTGGAAAAGGTATTGGATAGTAATAGTGGTGAAAAATTAAAAGCCCAGGCCTGGTATTATTTAGGTGAGTCCTATACCGCACAGGGTAGTCATCAACAGGCGATACCACCTTACCAGACAGTTATTGAAAAATTTAAAAAAACGGAAAGTTATCCAAAAGCAGTCCTTTCACTCTCAAAAATTTATTTGCAGCAGGAAAAATTTTTGCTGGCCCAACAAATACTCAGCGATGCTCTCAATAATAAACCGTCAGAAATATATCGTTATGATCTACAGGAATATATAGCCGATTCGTACTATCTCAGTGGAAAATATGCCCTGGCCGGTAAGAACTATATCGCCAGTTTAGAATCACCTGATTCAAATAAATATATCCAACGTCACTTAAAATTAGCTTTGTCATGGTATCAGCAGAAAAATATGATTAATGCAACCAATACCTTGCAAAAGATCATTCTGGATAAGGGCTACCGAAAGGCCAGCGGATATAATCAGGCGAAAGAATTGTACTTTAAATGGTCTCTGGAAGAGGGGGACTTTGAATCAGGATTGACGGTTCTTTACACGCTGCAGAGTAATAATAACCTCTCGATAGAAGATCAAATGTGGCTGGTTAGCTTTCTTAAAGATCAGGAAAACTGGCAGGGGATTATCAGAGAGCTTCAGCCGGCCATCTATTCTGATCTAAAATTCGGGCAGAAAGACAATTTTCTCTTTGAAATTGCCTCAGCCAATGAACACTTGGAACGATTTGATGAAAGTGCCCGATTTTACAAAATGCTTCTGGAGGAATACGCCTCTAGTGAATTGGCACCGGAAGCTGAAGACAAACTGGCTTATATACGCAATTACTATATAGTGGAAGAAAATATGGGTGTTGCTCCGCTGGCATTATTGATGGGTGATGTTATTAACCGCAAAGATGATGCGCTGCTGCAATTTAACCTGGGAAAGATTTATTTTGAAAATCTGAAAGATTATCCCAATGCTTTAGTGCAATTCAAAGAAGCACTGCAATCAGCTAAGGATCAATCTTTGCAAGTTGAAATATATCTTTATATCGGTCTTACCTACCAAAAGCTAGCTGAAAACAGATTAGTAAGCGTTTCAAAACAAAAAGAATATCTAAATCTGGCCAAGGAGAATCTGGGGCGGGCAATGGAAAATTCTGCAGCTGCCGCAAATCCGGATCTTATTGCATCACATTTTGTTTTCTTAGGTATAAAGGCCGATGATTCTCCGCGCACGAAACAAATTGGCTACTTTGAGACATTAGTGCAAAAATATCCCGAGAGCTCCTTACGGGAACGATGGTTTGCAAAACTGGGCGAATTATATGCGGCCGATGCTAACAATACCGGTGCCTTAAAATATTTCAATGCCTTGGTTGATCAGTTCCCACATAGTAAAAATCTTCCCTTATATCTCTATGAGCGGGCTGTAATAAATCTAGGGGTTGACAGGAATAAATCAATAAACGATTTTAAAACTATCGCTGGTTCTTATCCTCACTCTCGCCCGGCTGCCAATGCTCTTTATAACCTGGGATTGATCCTTGAATTGGAAAGAAACTACGAAGAGGCCCATCAGATATATTATAAAGTTTTAACTGATTATTATTATACTGATCTGGCTGAGAAAGCAAAACTTAAAATGGGTGATTTGAATTTATATTCTGGTCAAAGCGCCCGGGCAGTGACTGCTTACCAACACATATTAAATCCGATTGAAACGGAGGACATCATTCTAGGCCGGGAGTTTAGCTCGGATTCTCAGGCAGCCCTGACCTTTAAATTAGCGAAAGCTTATTTTAATCAGAAAGACTGGAATAGCGCCCGAAGGTATTTTCTTAATTATGTATCGAATAATCCACAAGGTCAGTTTAAAAGTGAATCAGATTTTCTTCTCGGTGAATTATACATGGCCCTTAATGACCCTCATAGTGCGATAAACAACTTTGAGAATATACCAAAGACAGATCAGAATTTTTATACCAAAGCGATAGGAAAAATAGCTGCCATCAATTTTGAATTGAAAAATTATTCAAAGGCGGCAGAAAATTATAAAAACCTTGAGGCAATCACTTCGGATATAGCCGAGAAAGGAAATGTGCAAGCCCGACAAATTGTGAGTTTGATCAGGGCTGGTCAGATAAACGCAGCTGAGACATTAATTAAAGGTTATCGGGATTCCTATAAATCTAATACCGATCATTTATCTTCTTTTCAGTTTGAATTTGGCAACTATTATCGTCAACAGAAAAATTTTGATCAAGCGGAAAAATTTCTAAAAAATGTGAAAAAGTATTATCCAAAATCTTCCTATGTGGATGATGCGGATTATTACCTGGCCTTAACCTATATCGCGGTTAACCGGCATAAGGATGCCATCGATATTCTGACAAAGTTTGCTAAACAGTATTCAGATAGTGATAATTTAGGTGCTGTACTCAATACACTTGGCAGTATTTATTTTCGATCAGAAAAATATGAAAGCGCCATTATCAGCTTTAAAAGTGCGATGGAGAAGCCTCTAAAGGCAGAGGTAAAGCAACAGGTTTTAAGTAACTTGATTAAAGCATACACTTTTGTTAATTTTTGGGATGCAGCCCTGGCCCTCTGTCGTGAATATATTTCAGCCTATCCCGAGGCGGATGATGTTATTGATAAAAAAATCCTGATGGGGCGTGCATATGTTTCTTTGAATCAAGTGGATCAGGCCGTAGAATTGCTCAAGGAAACCCGGTTGATTGCCGATAGTGAAAGAGAACCGGAAATTCAGTTTTATATCGGTGATGCCTATTTTCAAAACGGTCAATATGAAAATGCCATTGCTGAGTATGTTAAGATACCATTGCTTTCGCGTAAGACAAAACTACAGTGGGAGGCCAGTGCATTGTATTACTCCGGTCAGGCTTACGAAAAACTCGGTCGCATCAATGATGCCAAACGGATGTATGAGGAAATCGTCAAAAGGCCAGGTATAGATGCGGTTTTGAAAAAAGAAGCTCAAAAAAGAATTAGTGAAATTGAACATAATTAGATTTCATGCACGGGAGGATCAATGAGTCTATTAAAATATCTACTGACAGGTGCTTGGGTAATATTCATGATTTCCTGTGGCGGAACATCGAAACAAGTAGTAGGATCAGGTGATCAATCTGAATCAGAGATTGTTTCATCTGAACGGATAGCAAGTTTAAAAGAAAATATTGAAGATGAACCAAACAATTTAAGCTGGCGTCTGGAGTTGGCCCGGGAATATGAATCCCTTGGTTATCATGTGGAGGCTATGAAAACTTACGAAGGTGCCCTGGCAATTGATCCAAACCGGTCGGATCTCAAGTACAATTATGCCGATTTAGCCGGACGGATGGGAGAGAAGCGGAAATCCTTTCAGGCCTACAAAGATATCTTGCTTGGCATGGAGGGTCCTCAGTATCTTAATCGAATCGCTCCTAAGTTTATTGATACCTATAATGTTGCACCAATTATCTCATCTCCTGCATCTGAAGCCTTTGGCAGTTATTCCGCAGATGGCACAAAAATCATCTATCAGGCCTACAACAAAGATAATTGGGATATTTTTGAATATCAGATCGCTTCTCAAACCACCAAACAACTAACTTTTGATAAAAGTCATGAAGAAAATCCTGTCTATTCACCGGCTGGAAATTATATTGCCTATACGTCAACGAAAGACGATCACCGGAACGTGGACTATAACCAGAAGTTACGTGATATATATACCCTGGATTTGAAGTCAGGACTGGAAATAAATCTTACCACGAATAGCTCCAATGACTGGAAACCCAGATATTCAAGAAATGGTGATTTCATTGTATTTGTGTCTGAAAGAAGTGACTTGAGAAACGTTGGCATCGATCAGTTGTACAGTCATATTTTTCTGATGGAAGATAATGGTAGTTTTCAGGTGGAGTTGACAAAAGGTGAAGCCAATGACGGTGGTCCGGTACTGCTTGGAGGAGAGACGGGTACTGTTTATTTTGATTCCAACCGCAATGGCACTTATGACATCTATCAAATCACGGCTGATGGCACCGAAACAAAGCAAATAACCTACGGTCAGAATTACAATAATGTAGCCCCGGATTTAAGCCCGGATGGGATGAAGATCGCATTCTTTTCTGACAGAGACGGTAATTTTGAACTCTATACCATGAATGTAGATGGTGAAAATGAAATCCGGATTACCTCTAACCCGGCGGATGATTTAAATCCGATCTTTTCCCCGGATGGTAGAAAAATACTATTCCATAGTAATCGATTAGGCAACTATGACATTTTTGAGCTAGATCTTGAACAAAAAAATGCGGGAGCAACTATAAGCGATGTGGTAGCCCGTATTGATGCTGTATTGTCAACAATGTAAATTAATAGAAGAATGAAAAAAACGAGCGGCTGACGGTAAAATCCTGTCGCCTTTGCCCTTTAAATGATAGACTGAATGAACCTTCCGCAGTTACTTGACCACCTCGGTTCCAATAAAGATTTTCTCAATAATGTAACTATTTGGAAGACTATACCTGCCACAGAAGCAAAAACCTCACCCTTTCCCGGGACAATTCCCGAAAAAATTGTTAATGTATTGAAAAAAAAAGGTATTTCCACCCTTTATACGCATCAAGCCAGTGCTTTTGAAGAGATTAAATCGGGGAAGAATGTCGTTATTGTGACACCGACGGCATCTGGTAAAACACTTACCTACAATTTGCCTATACTTACCACTCTACTGGAGCAACCGGAAATCCGTACGCTTTATCTGTTTCCTACTAAAGCCTTGGCCCAGGATCAGGTTAATGAACTACACCATCTGATCGAGGCATTGGGAGAAAAAATCATTTGTCATACTTTTGATGGGGATACGCCACCCGAAGTGAGAAGAACCCTGCGTTCAGCTGGACATATCGTGGTTACAAATCCGGATATGCTACATCAGGGCATTTTACCGCATCATACGCTTTGGATAAAACTATTTGAAAACTTAAAATTCATAGTAATAGATGAGATTCATGCCTATCGAGGGGTATTTGGCAGCCATTTAGCCAATGTAATCCGACGTTTGAAAAGAATCTGTCGTTTCTATGGGAGTGACCCTCAGTTTATCTGCAGTTCGGCGACGATTGCTAATCCTAAAGAAATTGCAGAGAAGGTGACAGGAACGACCATAAGTGTTGTAGATAATAATGGTGCGCCTACCGGGGAAAAACATTTTCTATTTTATAATCCCCCGGTCGTTAATCATGAATTAGGTCTTAGAAATTCAGTAATCAAGGAAGTCAGAAAAATCGTTAAACATTTTTTGCCCACCGGCATTCAGTTAATCGTCTTCGCCCGGAGCAGATTAAATGTTGAAATTCTTGTGACGTATCTGAAAGAAGCAGCAAAGCAATTAAAGATAAATTCTAATAAAATAAGAGGTTATCGTGGTGGTTATTTGCCTCTGGAACGGAGAAAAATTGAACAGGGGCTGCGCAATGGTGAAATTCAGGTGGTTGTGAGCACCAACGCGCTTGAATTGGGAATCGATATTGGTCAGCTCGATGTTTCGATCATGACCGGATATCCGGGTAGTGTTGCCAGCAGCTGGCAACAGGCCGGAAGAGCAGGGCGGCGACAGACAACTTCTGTTTCGATTATGGTCTTAAGCAGCGCTCCTCTGGATCAGTACCTGGCAGAACACCCTGATTATTTTTTCGCGAAAAATCCGGAAACAGCCAATGTCGATGAAGATAATCTTCCGATAATGATGAGTCACCTTAAATGCGGTGCTTTTGAATTACCTTTTACCAACGAGGAAAAATTTGGAACTGATGCAACACAACAACTTCTCCGTTATCTAAAGGATGAAAGAGTTTTGAGAGAGACGGATGGCAAATTTTACTGGATGCAGGATGTTTATCCGGCGGATGAAGTCAGCCTGCGTAATGCTAATCCCAATAATGTGGTCATCGTCAACACTTCTGACAATAACCGCATCATCGGTGAAGTCGATCAATTTTCAGCCCCCCTGTTGGTACACAAAGATGCGATTTATATCCACGAAAGCCAGCAATATCAGGTTGATGAACTTGACTGGGAGGGCAAAAAAGCGTTTGTAAGTGAAACAGATTCGGATTACTATACTGATGCAATCGCTAAAACAGATCTGAAAGTGCTTGATATTTTGGAGAATAAAGAGGAGCATTATCATACATTTTATGGAGAAGTTGCCGTTACCACCGTTGCAACGGCTTTTAAAAAGGTGAAATTTTTTACACATGAAAATGTGGGCATGGGAAAAATTTATCTGCCAGAAATGGAGATGCATTCAACCTCAACCTGGCTGGAATTCCCGAAGATCCTGTTCTCTGATCCCTATTTTGAAGAATCAGTGATTGGTGAAGGCATACGGGGTATGGCTTATACCATGCAGAACCTGATTCCCCTTTATATTATGTGTGATCGTGCCGATATCAGTGTCATTCCAATGGTACGGGCGCCCTTCTCAAATATGCCAACTATTTATGTGTATGATAAATATCCCGGGGGCGTCGGATTAAGTAAGAAACTCTTCACTATCATTACATTACTGTTGCAGGCAGTCTACGAACATATAAAATCATGTGCCTGTCCGAAAGGCTGCCCCTCATGTATCGGTCCACCACTTGAATCCGGACTTTTTGGTAAGGAAAGCGCTCAAAAAATTCTTAAACAACTGATCTGATCCTTTTCTATAAAACCAATCCGCTGTAATTTAATGTGCTAATGTTATCTATTCTGATCTATTTATAAACCACAGAGTGACACAGAGTAACACGGATATAAAAGTCTTTTTTTACAAATTTTTACATGAGTGTCCGTTAAAAAAAATGATTCTATTTATAATTTAAAAAACTCATCCCCAAACCCCTTCTCTTGAAAAGAGAAGGGGCTCCCTAA
>CAZBBC010000088.1:0-18772 GCA_964489835.1 uncultured Calditrichota bacterium | reverse complement strand
ACTTAGGAGAAAATGATGAATAGGGGACTGTTTTGGACTATCAGTTGGATCATGATTTTAATAATTAACAACCTTTCGGCTTCTGATCCGTTACGCGGTTTCAGTTTTGATGACAAAGTCGTACTGGCTTACTACTATATCTGGTTTTCAGAAGAAACCTGGTTAAATGATCCCATCGATAAATTTAAAAATGCCACCCCTCTCGTTGGTGCTTATAATTCCGGAGATCCCTGTATCATCGATAAACATCTTGATCAGATGAAACGGGCGAAGATTGATGCTATTGCTGTCTCCTGGAATTTTGAAACCACCGGTCTTAAGCGAAATGAAGTACTAGATATCATCTATCAGAAGGCAGTGGAAAAAAATCTTAAGATTACCATTGATTTTGAACGCGGCAGGTTTCCTGCTGATACGGTTATGCGCGATCTTTCTTATTATTTAAAACGCTATAAAGATCATCCGGCTATGTTAAAGGTGGAAGGTCTGCCGGTTGTCATGGTATGGACGGCCTGGGGCCATACGCCGGAGGAATGGCGGGATATTTTCGGTCGTTTGGAAAAAATGGGTTTGCCCTGTTTCCCGATCATGTCCGGAAGTTATGAGGATGGGAAGGGCGCCCGCTATCTTAATCCGTTTCGCGCTCTGGAAGTGTATACCCTTGTTGATATTGAAGACAACATGCTGGCCGGTTATATGAAAACAATGCGTAAACACATCGATAAATATAATCAGGAAACCGGGTATAAGATCGGAAAACCGGCTCAGCACCATGCAACGATAAGCCCTGGTTATGATGAACGATCAAATCCGGGACGGCGTTTTGACCGGGGTGGCTGGTTGGGTGCCGGCTGGAAGGACCGTACCAAATTCGGCGTTCATTATCCGGATGATGCGGAAGGGGCCTATTATCGCGGCACCTTTGAAGCGGCAATGGCTTCCGATCCTGATTGGTTACATATCTCGACCTTTAATGAACTGGGCGAAAACAGTCATATCGAAGCAACCTTGCAACACGGCTATAAATACATCGATATCACGGCAGAACTGGTCGACATATTTAAAGGTAAAAAATAATCACTTGTATTCTTCTATAAACGCTATCAATTCTTCCGGATGATCGGTTTGTATCCCATCCGAACCCCATTGCAATGCATCTTTCCAACAGTCCGGTCCACGCTCATCCACAATGACAATGGCCCCGGCCGCATGACAGGTTTCAACAAACCTCCGTGAATAGTGTTTCCACACAGCGGCAATAACTCCCGGTTTAAAGCGATCGATTAATGCTGGCAGATTCTTTTCCGGGCCCGGATCAGGCATAATGATACACGCAGGACATAACCGTTTTACCTGCTCCAGTTCATTATCATCCGCATACCACAAGACATCGCTTGTCATACCATAAGCGTTGACCAAATCAATCAGGGGTTCGACCGGGGCTTCTTTCAAATCAAGGTAGATACCGCATTTTCCCCGGCACAGATCAAGAATCTCTTCAAAGGTAGGAATCTTTGTGCCTTCCCATTCCGGGCCTACACGGCTGCCGATGTCAAAGGCCTTTAACTCGGCCAATGTGAAATCCTTAATCATACCGCTGGCACCGGGTACATAGGCATTGATTTCTCTATTATGAACGCTGACAAATTGACCGTCTTTTGTCGTCCGTATATCAACTTCCACAAAATCAACCCCTAGCGCGATCGCTTTGCTGTAAGCAGGAATTGAGTTTTCAGGAATACCAATATGGGCACCGCGATGGGCGACGACATAGACGCCACCATGCTTGGGTGGTTTCAGTACCGGATGATTTTTTTCAACCGAACAGGCACTGACCATAAACCCGATGGTGATACTAAGAATTAAGAAAATCTTTCTCATCAATGATCATCCTCCATTTATATGTTGAACATTTGAAATCATCACTTTTACAACCCCCCAACCCCTTTTTTGGGGCTTTTGCAGATTTGATTTATTGGTACTATTTATCAGAATTGCATGATCTGTCTCCCCCTTGATAAAGGGGGACTAAGGGGGATATATACTCTTCTATGTTATTTATTTACAACCCCCTAACCCCCTTTTCTAAGGGGGAATAGATCGTACTTAATCGATAGCACAAATGAACTTTTGCTCAAAAATAACCTAAACTGCAATAGCCACTTTTAAGGGGGATTAACTTGTTGATTTCATGTAAGTTATTAAACTTAATCAATAGAATTATGCTATTATAACCGGAAACTTTTATCCACAGATTTTCCGGGTTCATTGCGATTTATTTAATTTATAATTACGCCCGGATAAATTCAGTACCCTGCTAATATAAGGTTGCAACCCTTCCGCCATTGCTAAAAATCCAAGATCATTGGGATGTACCCCATCGACAAAACCATCCGCGAATTCCGGTCCCAGCAGTTCAAATCCTTCAACCAACAATATATTTTTATCACCTGCCTGGCGTAATTTCGCAATTTCCTTTCGGATCACATCGCGCATAAAAGTCGCTTTATTCGGTTCCCAGAATTCAGGGGCATTATAAATGGGTGTGACTGCAATAATCGGCGTATCCGGTCGATGGTGACGTAAAATTTTTAGAAACGGTCCATAGACCTTTTGCAGACTATCGGCATCGGGAAGGTTAACACCAAAATCCAGGACATAGCAGGCTGCTTCCATCTTTGCAATTTCTAGGGCCATTTCCGGCTCACCCATGCCGTTTCCGGAGTAGCCCTGGTTGACGAAATCAATGTTCAGATTGCGACTGATAATCGCCTGGTAACTCATACCGGGATGACTGGCACATCCCCCCTGGGTAATCGAAGAGCCGTAATAAACCACCGGTTTTTCTATCACGAAAGGAAGCGGATCTTCCCATTGAGCCCCCGGGTTTACGCCGATTGCCTGAATCTTTACACTGCTATAGAGGGGCAGGAACAGTGTAATATTGCGCATCATCTTCGGACGTTTGTCAAAAAAAAGGAATTCAATATAGATGGAGTCCTTGGGGATCGCGGTTCTTACGTAGGTATTATCAATATAGAGGTCTACCCCACATTGACCGAAGGTGTGCATATTCTTCATATTGCCTGTGTGGGGATATTCCAATCGAATTGATAAATCCGTACAATCGCTCCGAAAGCGAACACGTCCTCCGGAGGGAGATTGCGCTAAATTCCATACCGGTTTGCGAACTTTGTTCTTCGACGATTTCGGTAGACGAAACAGATCCGGTTTATTTTCATCCCATGACGGCAGACCGCTTACCTTATATAGCGGATCCGGAAATTCAATCCACTGCAATGGGTTATCCTGGGCCAAAAGGCCGGAAGAGAATAAAATAAAAAATAAAAACAATTTTGTGTTTATAATTCGTTTCATAAGCACCTCTCTATATCAACAAATTTTAATAAAATGAATTATTCATATAACTCAAAAGACGGCATTAAAAAATCTTCTTTACAACCCCTTAGTCCCCTTTTTTGGGGCTGTTGCAGTATCACTTTATTTGGCAGCTTTTAACGTTTGAAAGATCTGCCTCCCCCTTGGAAAAGGGAGATTGAGGGGGATATAAAATCAGTCTAAGTTATGTAAAAACATCCCCCTAACCCCCTTCAAAGGGGGAATTTGATTTTGTTTATTCGAACAGATAATTACATATTTCTGTTATAATTATCTAATCTGCAACAGCCCCTTTTAAGGGGAGACTCAATTATCGCCATATGTTAAATTTAATATTCATGGGTTAATCTGGTTAGTAAATCCATCATATCACCAATGCAGTTCACGAGCCTTTAAAAAATTAAGTAACAATACCGGCCGGTCACTTTGAATTAACTTAGCGCCACTGGCAATAAGAGGTATAAACGCTTCCTCTGCATTTCCCTGTATGGCCTTTTTATCATAAGATCCAAGGGCATTGATCCACACTTTTGAGTGTGCTGCTTTCATTTGTTGGATGACATCGATGGTAGCCATATACTGTTGAATCTGAATAGCTGGTGGGTGATATCTTTTTAGAAAATCAGGAATTTGTTCTACACTATCAGCACGGGGAACCACCATTAGCGTAGGATCGAGAAGTAAAACACTGTCCAGTGCCGCATTGTGGTGTTCAAAGAAAAGGACTTGATGTTTTGTTCCCGTTTTATTAACCAGATCAACCAGTTTATTCACCGGCGCATCTTTGATATCAACATCAACCAAAATGTGATCTTTTGTCAGGTGCAGTACATCTTTCAGCAATGGAACGGGATGATTGATAGAATCATCAACTTCCGTTTTCAAAGCCAGTTTTTTAATTTGTTCAAATGTTAAATCACGGACCCGTCCCTCCCCATCAGTGGTTCGATTAACGGTCGCATCGTGCATTAAGATAAGGACACCATCCTTTGTCTGGCGTGCATCAATTTCGATCATATCCAGACCGGCATCGATGGAGTGCTGAATCGCGGCCAACGAATTTTCCGGATATTCTGTGTGCAGTGCCCGATGGGCGACAGTCAGCACATTAACCGACGATGGATCATGAAGGGCTTCCAGAATAGCGTTGAGTTTACCCGGTTGATTATTACTGCCCGGTTTGTTACAGCTTATAATAAAAATGAGAAGAAATAGAAGTAAAAAAAATAATCTTCTTTTCATTTTACATTCTCCAATCGATTAATTATCAGGTTATGCCTGCAAGATCCGGTAAAAAATTATTTTTCCATTATCCGGATATTATTTGTGCCATTTCGTTCTATCGTTAAAACACCAGGAATTCCCCGATATTCTCCAAAATGCCATTTTGAATCGGCCATCGGAATACCGTCAGCATATACTATCGGTTTAAAAAGGAGTTTTATCTTTTCGGTACCGTTCAGATCATACGTACGATATTCAATCTGCTTTGGTCCATAGTCAATATCGGTAATGATAGAACTTGAGTAAAACATATGGTTTGCATTATCCGGCAACATTTCAGGTAATTCGGCCATTCCATCAAAAAAGTGACTGAGGTAATCCCAGTAGGAATCAGAAAACCAGGGTTCCTCATATTCAATTCCGACATAGTTTATAGCTAATCCGTTTTTTGAATATCTGTTATAAGCTGAATAGGTTGACAAGGCAAAAGAGGCTCTTGCTTCTTCACGATCATTTTCTTTAAGCGATATCCCATACCACATAGCCACTATTGAGGCGTAACGGGCGGTGTGACTGCTCATCTGCCGTAAAAATGAGTCCTGTTCGCAAATGCTGGTGGCACCATAATGTTTAGTTTTACCAAACCGGTTTCTCACCCACTGAACCAGACTGGGGATATGATTTTTAAAATCCGGATCGAGCGCGGGATTCTGTAAAATATAGCGGGCAGTTTCCATTGGGATTTGTTGATTAAAATTATTAGCATCAGAGGAGACATCTTCATAATAACCAGACCATCTGTTATTTTTGACCGGATAATTAAAAATCCACTGCCATAATAATTTTTGTTTTTCATGTAATTCCCTCAGGTCCAATCCTTCCGCTTTTAAATTAATCAATGCATCGATCAATTGGATTACCGGAATCATATTTGCGGTATAAGGATCAATTATTTCTCCCGTCTTCAAATTTACCCTGAACGGTAATGGTGAATGAAAAACAGTAGTAGTATTCAGAAATTTAAGTACCGTTTTGGCCACTTCCACTGCTTTTTGAAGATAATATTTTTCTCCGGTTAATTTATAATAGTTTATATATCCCACGGCTACCATACAGATCTTATCTGCACCGCTCCATTCATCCGTATATTCTCCATCCGGTGTATCATCTTGTGTACGCGGCACGCGGGGCCAGGCCCAATCTAACGGGGTATGATATTGAATAACACGGTCGATGAGACGTTGCACCGGTTTAAAAGCAGACCGATTTCCTGAATAAGCATAATATTTTCGCAGTGTTTCCACCGCCCAGTATACATTGCTCCCCTGATTGTTTTGTTTTTTCCGAAATGTACCGTCTGTGTTTAATTTTGCGGTGATAAGATACAATGGATCATCGCCAAATTTGGTTTTCTTTGTCGGACAGTTTTCAAGAAAGGCCATACTCCAACCAATAATTTTATCGTAAGAGGTCCAGGGCTGTAATTTTCCATACTGATTTAAGACAATTTCGTGATCTAAAATTTTTTGCGCCTGTAGGTATGGTGCGGTATAAAGTAGAATCAAAGCCATAAAACAAATCGACTTTTTATGACTGTTTACTATCATATTTCTGCTCCGTGTTATTATCTAAACCACATCATTTTTCACAGATGATGAACATTAGCCTCAGATTGACATACTTACTGAGAACTTAACCAATCAGAAAAAATATCATCCATTGGCTGATACGATTCCCGTTGGCGGGTGGTAAATTTGTCTTCCGCCCGGGAAGCTGTAAAAGCTGATTTTACATATTTAAATTCTGATTGTAACTGATTGGTAGACAAACGCTGATCGATCTGATTGACAACATTCACCAAAAGAATATCGCGAGGGGCTATGGCCGCATAAAGATCCGGCAGATCGTATGCTGTTAAGCCGCCGGCAACCGTATGGAGCATATATTTCGGTTTATAGTATTGATTCATCAGAAGCGCCCGATAGGAAACCAATGGTTCAATAAGGGCGATTTTAGATATCGTTGGATCAAAAACAGCAGCATGGGCTAATACCGGACAAATTTCCCCTTTTGCTACTGCATAAATTTTTCCGATATCCACATCCTCACGTGTTTTGATATAATTAATACAACGTATCACATCGCCGGCACGGATACCAACCAGGCTTCTGGCAATCTGAATAGAGAAAAACCAATGATTATAGGATGCTTTTCCGGGTTTAAAATTGTAGGCATCTCCTTTGAACCTACCGGGACCAACTTCACCGAGTCCGATTAAATCGGGCGCTACTACCAGGCATCTCTTTTTTACAAACCATTCCATTTCACCCTGTGGATTGATCTCCTGCTCTTTATTTTCAGGATGTAAATATATAACAGCCGGAAAAGGTCCTTCCCCATTAGGCCTCATTACCAGAAACGGGATGGGGTAATCGCCCTCACCCTGAATAAAATACTCTTCGATGATATAGCCTTCACGATCATAACTTCCCGTGAAAACAGCAGCCATGTCATTTTCAGGTTCTGCATAACCCGACAGTTTTCGTGATATTTGTGCAACATTCTTTTTATGATTTTCTAGTTTTTTCCGCGCAGTTTCCAACCTATTCAGCAAAGGTTCTGCCTCCCCTGCATTGAGACTGAAAACTGTTTCCCCACCCAATGAATTAAAAACCTGACCGGTATCGGTAATTTTCAATTCTTCCCAGGTGAGATATTCAACGTCTTCGTCATTTGATTGGCCCGGAAGATTCAAAAACTTCTGAAAGAAGGCGTATGTTAGCTCCCGGTTCTTCCGTGTGGAGGCATGGCCGTCGTTGTCTTCAATCTGTTGAATATAATCTTCCTTTCCAAAAGCGCGATAGATCTTTTTTATTTCCTGAACCGTTTCCCGGCCACCCTGAATGCTAAAAAAGTCCCTGGTTGTAGTGATCGCCAAGGCAGGTTTTGGTGCCCGTACTTCGAGCAGATCGGCATGGTCAATCCCGTTTGCCAGTCCATGGTAAAAATTCTGTTCAGCATCCTGTGGACCAATTGATTCCAGTAGTCGTGTAAAACTGGTAATATAGCATTCAGGAGCGGTTGCCAGAATGCGATCATCAAAGGCAGCGATATAGGCCGATTGCGTCCCTCCGCCGGAACGACCGGTAATTCCTATCCTTCTCCCATCAACCTCATTGCGGCTCAATAAATAATCTACGGCTCTTATCCCATCCCAGATCATATACCGGGCCAGAGAACTACCGATTAAAAAACATTGTGCGCCGGGATATGAGTGCTCAAGGGTAGGTCCACCGATTTTAGACTCCCCCAAATCGGGATCATAATGCTGCAATCTCTCTCCCTGCCCCAATGGATCAAAGGCAAGAACGATGAAACCTTTTTTTACCAGATTTAATATCACCCGCTGGTAGGGAACATTGCGGAAACCAATATCACTATGACCACTGCAATAAATGATTGCCGGTGCTTTATCTTCAATTTTACCCGGTATGAATAAACAGGCGGTAACATAAAATTCCGGTTGGGATTCAAAGATGATCTTTTCGACTGTGAATCCGTTTTTTTTGATTGTCTCGACGGTTCTGGCATTCAAAGGAGTTTTGGGGGGAAAAGGCCCGACGATTTCTATCAATTTCTCTTTTATATTTTTCTGTCTTTCTATCCATTGTTCTTGTGTGGATAACTTTGTCATGTCCAACGATCGTTTCTTAAGAAATTTCATCCCCTGATCAGAGAGATGATGATAAAGGACATTTTCTTTATCACTATATTTTAACCAGCGATCCAACACAGGAAATTGCTCATTCTGTGCATAGGAGATGGTATGTAACAAAAATGTGATGACAATTAACCCGCAAATGCTCAAAACGGACCGTGTGTTACTAAATTTCCACATATTTTATCCCTCCCAATTAATCTTTACAAGGATAGTTTAATTGGTTCTTTGACCACAGAGGCCACAGAGTTTTGATAATGATTTTACTGATTATTTCCTTCACTCCGTAGAAACTGTATAGATTGCTTTCCCGATGTGTCGGGACTCACAATGACGATAATGGGGTCGTCATTGCGAGTCACGAAGGATGAGTAGCCTGCCCGGCGCAGCCGGGATGAAGCAATCTCCTGTAATTATTGCTACTATGTCTATCTCTATGGAATAGAAGATTTCGTTATTAATTTTATATCTTCGTAGCCTTTGTGTCTCCTTTGTACCACCTATGGTGGATAATACTATGATGTATTCTTAATTCTCTTCGACACGTATCAACCAGACTTCTGCCACTTGAGCCCCTCTTTCGCCTTCTCCGCAGGTCCAGGTCAGTTTCAACCGACCATCTTTTGTCGCCTCCCGGGGTATCGGAAATTCCATAAGAGGCTTCTCACCGGTTTTAATTAATGGGTGAATTAAAAACGTATCATCAGCGATCAGTTTGATTCTTGCCCGGAAGCGGCCGGTGTAGGCAACTTTTAAAAGGTAGCTGGAGCCACGATCCAGATCATCGTACACGAGTTTCAACGGTGTATCATACAAAGTGGTTAGTTGATTCATCCAGGCCAACGGCGTCGCACTACCGTCAAATCCTTTTGCCTGAACAGTATGTACCCACTCTTCACCCCGTAAGCCAACACCATAACTAACCCGGGGCGATTTTAAACTGCCCGGATCTTCCTCCCAGGAGGGATACTTATCTAATAGAGAAATATGAACTGATTCTCCCAGATTATCATAGAATCCGCCGGATCCCGGATTGGTGCGGTTTAAAAGTTGATCGATCGCTGATAACCGTTTGTTTTCATTGGACAATTTGCGGATTTTATTAAGTTGCGAGAACAGCCAGACCGCATCATTCAGCGGCACATCGATATAATCCATAAAATCACCACGACCTTCTTGTGCTCCGTGTTTTTTAACCGACGTTTGCGAGCCAATTTTCCCAAATAAGAAATCGGCAATATTCCAGCATTGATCTTTATAATCCTGCGCCACCGGCTTCTCCAACTTTTGCTTTAATATCGATTCCGCCCGCTTCATGGCATTTTCACTGCCTATTACGCCAGCCTTTCTTAAAGATTCTTTTGCTTCTCTCTCCAGGGCGGTCTCATGAATAAGCCGCTCACGGATATAGGCATCATAGTAAGCACGAAGAAGGCCCATTTGAAATCGATAATTCTTTCTGATTTCCGGCAACACATTTTTTTCCATTTCCTGCCATTGCAGCAGTGTCATCTCAACCACGCGGCTAGACAGCAACGGTCCCTTCCAATTCCTTTCCAGTGCTAAAAGCCCCCGGGCGATATCTTCTGAAAGATCCGGATGAATAAACAGGCGACCATATTCGCGTAAGGTTTCGATGACCGGTGTTTCAGGATCCCAATCCTGAGCACTCCAGATAAATTTATTCACATCATCATTGATCCCTTCAGAATAACTCAGACTGCCATCAGCCCATTCATCCAGTGCATTGTGAATCAATTTTTCAGCCAGCGGACGCGGATTATAGCATTCCCGCCCAAGGGTCATCGCATAGGCAAGATCCCAGTCGGTGACCGGATACTGACAGCTGATACTATGGGTAATATCCGGATAACGACGGATGGGAATACTACGGTCAACAATTTTTCTTATTTCCGGTAAAGGTGTTTTTACCCAGGGACCAAATACGACACCTCCAAACCACTGATATTTCCGATTTACATGAGAATAAAAGGCATCCAACCAATCACTGGTCGGGCGGAAGGCCTGTGGAGATACCCAAATTTTGGCTTTCGGATGATACTTATTCAAAACAGCAGCCATTTTATCCAACCATCGAAATAGAATATCCGGATGGAGATCACCCGGATCTCCTCCCGGCACAAAAACAACATCGATCCGCTTTAAGCGGCTGAATATTTTATCCCGCTCTTTTAGTTCTTTTTTAATCGAATCGGGATGGCTGTAATCTATTCCCATATTCGGATACCATATCCAGACATCCATATCATAAGAATCAATAATTTCTGCTTGTCTGATCATCATTTCCATCGCCGGAATCTGCATGTGCACGCTTGTAAGGTCATCATCGGTCCGGGGAGGCATGATTTCAATACTATTGGCGCCAAAAAGGGCTAATTCACGAATATACTGATCGAATTGGGCGGCATCCCAGGCATCGTAAGCATTGGTTTTTGGCCGATAGCCCAATTGATGTCCCCTGATTGGATAGCGGGGTGCACTGGAAATCGTGAATGTTTCTGACGCAGTAATAGAATTGTTACTTAAAATTAAAGTACGTAATAGTTTTCCCATACCATATAGAACACCCCGTGGATCATTACCGGCGACAATAATAACAGGAGAGGGTGTCTCACGAATGATCAGTTGATATCCTTCTTTTGCAACGGTATTTTCATTTTCTACGAAACGGGTAAAGGACTTTCCCATTTTTTTCAACGCTGAAATCCGGCCGATAGCTATTACCGGTCGTGTATTTTCCGGCCAGGAGGTCAGAGTTTTCAAATGAATACCCGTTCGTTTCTTAATTTCATCCTGCAGAACACTGACCGCTGTCTGCTCCAGTCTGTTCATTTCGGGTGTGGTAATGATAATACTATTGGTGAAATCGATATTTTTATCCGCAGCAAGGAGACCCATAGTAAAAAAAAACACAAATAAAAAAATGACTCTCATCGTTTTTTCCTCTATGAAGGTGAGTATATAATTAAAATTTGTAGATTCTGCATCCGAAATCTATCACCTGGATAATGCATCTCCCGCAAATTCCCCTTTGCCCTGTGCAGAGTGATAAAGCGAGATAAACGAACAAAAATTGCAATATTTAATCAGAATTATTCACCACGAAGATCACAAAGATCACGAAGGTCTTTTCGAAATTAATAAATAAGAATTAAGAATGTAAATATATTAATGACATAATGTTAGCACCTATTACTTCTCGTTTAAATTCAAAATTCTTAATTGCTTTTTATCTTCGTGTCCTTCGCGTGCTTCGTGGTTT
This sequence comes from uncultured Calditrichota bacterium, assembly GCA_964489835.1. Lineage (GTDB taxonomy): Bacteria > Calditrichota > Calditrichia > JAJRVZ01 > JAJRVZ01 > CAZBBC01. The sequence continues at coordinate 7,148 of CAZBBC010000088.1, read as the reverse complement.
ATGAATAGATCAGGTTAATGACTCTCAGGTTTTGGCGAAAGGGGAATAAAAGTGACCCACCGGTTATCCCGTCCTCTATTCGCCCGGGCATAAAAGGGGATCAAGATCAATTCTGTACTTTTTCCGACTGTCGGTAATGTAAAATAAGGCTCATCCCCGGCTGCCGGTGCCGGCACTCTGACACCCGGTATCTTCAAAATATTTACACCGTCAAGTAAATTTTTATGCCATTCAACCGTTACTTCTTTTTCAATGTCATTGGGAGAAATCGCCACCCGGGCTAATTCGACCGGAAAATCCACATCCTGATTCTCCAGACAATAAATCAAGGGCCCACGGGCGAAAACGACCTGACCTGCATTGGCCGTTATTCGCGCGTCTGAATAAATCATGCGAACCGGCATGGAAAGATCCAGGATTATTTCCTCTCCGGGTTTCCAGTTTTTATCGATTAAAAAATATTTACCTCCACTTGTCCTTATCGTTTGATTATCGTTGTTTTTAATAACAGCATTTTCGCACCAGGCAGGAATACGCAAATGCAGTTTAAATGGCGTTAATTGTGATCCCCGGTGGCGAATCACTATTTTCCCCTTATGCGGATAATCTGTTTCAATATCCAAATGGATGTCTCTGCCATCAGGCAAGCGGTGTCGCACCGTCAATGATGTATAAAGGTTTACAAACAATCCATCATTATCACAGGACAGAATATATTCGGGAAGAGCACCAAAAAAGCGCCAGGCGTTTGGTAAACAGCAGGCGGTTTGATGAATGTCAGGCAGCATCAGGCGGTGAGTTTTCGGTCCATGGGCATCGGTTTTATCACTCTGATCACCGATCACGGTGAGAGGATTATAATAAAAATTCCCCAGCTGATTAAGTGCAATGGCACCGAGGTAGTGATTGTAGAAAATTGTTTCAATCAAATCAAAATAGCGGCTGTCAGCAGTAATCGAATGCATCCGCCATGTGAACATCATCATGGCAACGGAAGCACAGGTCTCAGCAATATCACTGTTTTTAGAATCATCCAGTGAATGAGGCAAATAGAAAGGTTCGGCGGGAATTCGTTCTCTGTAGCCCAAACCACCGGTCACATAAATGCGGCTACTGGTCAGTTCTTCCCATAGATCCGGTAGATATTGATACAGTTTTTTATCACCTGTTTCAATATACAGATCGGCCAGTGCCGCTAAAAAATAACCAACCCGCACGGCATGAAGACGCCCGGCACCGGCACTAATGTCAGAGACTTTCGATCCGATGGTACTCATCGCCGCTAATTTTAATGAAAAGTCTAAATAGCGTGGCTGACCGGTAGCCCGATAAAGGCGGAGAAAACCAAGTTCATATTCAGGATGTTCTTTTTCACCTACTTTTTCGAAATAAGCATTTCCGTTTTTGTATTCACTAATCAGATAATCGGCCCAGTGTCCGGCTGCCTCCAGGAGATTTTCCTGCCCTGTTGCCCGAAAATGGGCAACAGCAGCTTCAAAGAAATGGCCGGCGATATAAAGATCATGGTTAATTCTATCATCAAACCGATTCTTCGGAGGTACCTGTGTGTTGATATAACCGTCTTCTTTCTGACACTTTAATATAATATCAACAATATGATCAATGGTATTTTTTACTTCCTGGTTTTTTGATCGGGCATAGACATAACAGGCACCCTCAAGCCATTTATACAGGTCAGAATCGGCAGCCAGGCGGTCAGATTCAGGTGGCGGTTCCTTCCCCTGTACCCGTGCCTCAAAACCTCGGGGCATCGGACTTTTCATTCCTGCCAGAACACTGGTCAGATTTCTCTCGATCCTTTTACCAAGAAAACCGGAAACCTGCACATGATTCATAGGAACCGGACGACATTTTGACCGCACACCTCGCCAATCCGCGACATTATTGGTCAGTTTTTCCTCGTCGGCAGGCAATTTTAATGCACCGGAATTGCCCTGCACAAAACCGGTGCAGATAGAAATACCCATGCTGCAGGCAAGAAACATGTACATCCAACTTTTCGTGTGACCGCCCTCCAGGTTTATTCAGGATCTACCGCGGGGATCAATGACCGGTCCGCCTTTATTACAAGAATACATCAAATCTTATCAGGAACAATATACGGATCGCGATATTTACGGGTAAGCATCATATTCGCCTCATCATCATTAACAAACATTTCTTTTTTTCCATCAAAGGTTAATTCCCTTCCCAGACGATAAGAGATGTTGGCAATGATTGGTAAAGCACTGGACATATAACCGACCTCTATATCGCAGGTTAGATCACTACGCTTACCACTGCGTATCGCGGCAATAAAGTTATCAAAATGACCACCACCACCGGTACCAACTAAACTCATTGGATCATATTTCTCCTCATCAGCATCTCCGGAGGTAGGACCAGGTTCGCTTTTGCGGCCAAAAAATGTTTGCCAGTTGCCCCCTGAATCAATCTGCATCCACCCTTCCGATCCAAAGAACAGATTTCCGATTTTGGCAGGTGTTGCTTTGGTTTTTGCAATAAATTCACCCTGTGTTTTTTCCATAAGATCCGAAAGATATATTCCTTCAGGCCCGGTCAATAATCCCCGCGTTCCAAACTCAAGAATTGTACCATCCGCATATTTAAAGAGCGATGTTTGTGTGTTCGGAGTTTCCTGGGAAGAATCATAAATAAAATATCCACCATAAGAACTTACTTTTACAGGATGTTCCTTTTTATTCAAACCCCATCGGGCAATATCAAACTGATGAGGTCCCTGATTTCCGGTATCACCGTTACCATAATCCCAATGCCAGTGCCAATTGTAGTGAAATCGATTCCGGTTAAAGGGACGTTTGGGTGCTGGTCCTAACCACATATCATAATGGACTTTTTCGAGGTATTCCTTAGTATAGGCAGGTTCGTAATTGTTACTTTCGAGATTAAGGCGATACTTTTCCCCTGCTTTCAGCGGACCATCCGGATATTTGCCAATATCTGCACGTGGTTTAAAACATAAACCACGGGCCATATAAATTTTACCCAATTTGCCATCGTGAATGAATTTCATTGCCCGGTTGGTGTTTATTCGGGAACGGTTCTGAAATCCGACTTCCACCAGAACGTTATATTTGCGGGCTGCGTCCACCATTTTGCGCCCTTCAGACACATTGTGAGCGGCCGGTTTTTCAACATAGACATGCTTTCCGGCCTGCGCTGCCCATACCGTCGTCAGCGCATGCCAGTGATTGGGCGTCGCCGTGGATATCGCATCCACATCTTTATCTTCAAACACTTTTCTCATATCCCATGCCGTTTTGGGGCGATAACCGGCAATGTCTTCGACCTCTTTTAACCTTTGTTCAAATAGATTTTCGTCAACATCGACCACGTATTTTAGTTTGACTTTTTCCATTTTTGCATAACCTTTAACGTGGCTGCCGCCCTGGCCACGAATTCCGATCACGGCCAGAGTAACCGTGTCATTCGATCCGAGTATTCGGGAATAAGAGGCAGCACTTACTGATTTCGCGATCACACTGCTTGCTGCCACTCCTGCTGCGCTTTTCGTGATAAATTCTCTGCGAGACATTTTTTTTGACATAGAAACCTCCTCAAGATTTAACAGATTAAACGATGTTTATTTTATATGGATTTTTTGAATGCACTCATTTAAAATGGGTAAGTATTGGTCAACTCCCCGTAAAAACGACCAGCAGCTACTCGTTTGCAAGATATCACCATTATCAATAATTTTCCAGTCAAATTTTATTAATTTGTCAACTCGACTGAATAATTTACCCTGTTGGATAGTCTACCTATTATATCACTATTTAATTCAGTAATGTTTATCCTACAGGGTAAACCATAGAGGACCTGGTGCCAAGCTCGACCGCGACACCACAATTAGCGTGCCGCAAGGACATCCCGCACAGTTGTCCAGTGCATGCCTGTATAACGGTCGTTGTCGAGTGGTTCTAGTTTGACACTTCCGCTGAACATGTTATGCATGTATTGCATGCCTTGCCAGGGTGGATAGACTGTGCTGTTCTGGGGCAAGACTGCTCGCGTGATCTTGATCAGTGCCACAAGTCTCTTCAGACCTCCTGCGCGGAAAAGGCGAAACTTTTCTCCGGTTACTTCACTGACGATTTCCACCAAACCGCGGACGCTGATTTGATCCCCGGCGATGCGCAAAAATCTTGGCGTAGAAGAGTCGAGAGCGGCGGCGGCGGTGAATTGAGCAGTATCGTCCACGGTCGTAAAGTCCAGTCGCTGATCGGCGTCATCCCAGTACACAACGCGCTTCAATTTGAAGAGGATGAACGGCGCCTGACCGGTCAGCAAATCTGTGAACATGCCGTTGAGGATCGAGGTAGCGGCAATCGGGGCCTTGTCGAGACGCTCATGGAATTCCCGGCGCAAATCGAGATTGCGGTTCCTTCCGGGAGGCAACTTTGTGAAATCGATGGCGTAGTCGGATGGGATGAAGCGCGGCACCCCGGCCTTGACCGCTGCATTGAGCAACAACGTCTGCATCTCAACGATTACGTCCCGCAATCCGGATAGCGCAGAGATGACGCATGACCCACCCAAGCACGCTCCGGTCACCTCAGAAACGCTGTTGAAGTCCACTTCAGTGATCGTCGCACCTCGCTTCCGCAACTCTTCAACTTTGTCAGGGTCGCTGTTGTGGCGGACGAGCGCCCTCACATTGTCACCCCGTTTGAGAATCGCACTGGCGATGCGCCTGCCGAGATTACCGGTAGCACCTGCTAAAATAGTGATTGATTTATCCATCGATAAACTCCTTCCGGGCGGAGAGTGAATTTAGCAAGAACCAAATTATTTTTTAAATTCGTTTCGACCAAATTAATGAATATTTCAGAAAGAGTTTCGCACCTGCGATTAATCTATGTAAAGTCTTAGACCTGCGCGAATCAGGCGTGTCCCCTCTATTACAAAATCTACATCTTCATAAAGATGTATTTCCTGACCCAGTAGATTGTCTATGTTAACAAACAATTCATAACCATTGTTAAAATAAAAGTTAAATCCGGCATCCAGCTTCTGATAATTGTTGAGGTTAAGTTGCTGTTCTGCATCATGCTTGAACCGCCATATTTTTCGGTCCATTGTAGCATTCAAACCGAGAAATCCGCCAATTGCCAAACCTTGAGTAATAGATTGTTTACCTCTAATCTTAAAGGATAAGCTCTTCCCGGGATAATAAGGCAGAGATTCCCCTGTATCTTTATTCTTATTATGGGTTAAACTGAATCCTCCTTCAAATGAATAACCGGGCGATATATGCCAGAGCATTTTTATCTCTCCCCCGCCAATCATGCCTTTATGAATATTTTCACGTCGGTAGATATAAACAAGGCTATCGGTAACAAAAGGAATTTGCTCTGAAGCGAAATATAATGTTGGGTCTTCCAGACCATGGTCAACCGGTGTGATCATGTTATCAATAGAGTAGTAATAACCATTCAATATAAATGAAAGATTATCGGTTAAATTCCAATCAACCCCTGCGATGAGAGTCGTTGAATATTCCGGTTCAAGGTCCGGGTTCCCGGCTCTATAATGAATATCCCCTGGATGCGTGTACAATGTTTCGTAGAGGTCCTGGACTGTTGGCGCCCGAAATCCCCTGCCGATTGACGCACGAAATGAAAGATTTTCATTCTTATGATAAAGGATCGAGAGTTTGGGAGAGACAACAGGATCGATATTTTCCACCTTATCCATGCGGATGGCCGCTAAAAGATTCCAGGCTGAACTTAGATAAATTTCATCCTGCAAAAAAATGCCGAAATCGTGCTGATTATGTTCAGAAACACGTGTCCTTGCAAAATTCCGGTACATAACTTCAGTACCCAAAAGGAAATTATGGTTTTTCAAACCGTCATAATTGAAAATTAATGCTGGGGAAACAATTTCATTGAGCTCTCCATTCAACTGACTGTTCCACTTCGAGTAATATCCCGAACCCAGTATCGTTATATCGTTTGTAATTCTATACTCTAAATTCAGGCTGGGCGTAAGCAATGTGGATGCCTGTGGCTCTTGCCGGTAAGGTGTCTCTGTATTTATGTAGTGAATAGACGCCCCGGCATTAAAATTTTCTGAAATTTCAGCATCGATACGATCCATTAAATGAAAAATCGTGTACGACAATTTCTCCTTGCGAAATACAGGTTTAATAATGGGCATACCATCTGATTGTTCCCAACTACTGAAGAAACTATGCTTCATTTTTTTACCGATCGACCCGGTGATTGAAAGCCCGTTGTGAAGCGTTTTTCTACTTCCTCCATATGAAGTAAAAGACAGTTTAGTTTTATCAGATCCTTTCCGCGTAATAATGTTCAGCACGCCCCCTAAACCGTCCGTTCCGTATTGCGCAGACATTGCTCCCTTTACCAGCTCAATACGCTCAATATGTTCGGGAGGCACAACATTTACATTTGCACCTGTATGAATATGAGAACTTAATACCCGCATACCATCCAATAATATCAAGCTGTAATAAGCGGGCATCCCATTGATTGATACGGTACGTTTGAATGGTTGGCCACTTCCGGTACCACCAATAGTAGAAATCCCGGGCATGTATTCGATGATATCATTTACCTGAACTGCCCCCATTGAGCGTATTTCATCCATTGTTTGAACGATTGTCACATCGGGTGTTTGTTCAAGCAACTGTGATCTTCTCGCAGCAGTAACCACGATCGGCTCAATTTGTAGCACTGCAGGTTCGAGTTGAACATGAAGTGAAGTTACTTTACCGGACTCGATGATAACTGAGTCGATTAAAAGTGTGTGATATCCAATTGCTGAAAATTGTAGATTGTATTGCCCGGGATCTATTCCATTAATACGATATTGTCCGCTCTCCATAGATGCTGCACCTATACGGCTATTGAGAATAACCACATTCACATCCTTCAATCCCAAACCTGTCGTTTTATCCACGATACGTCCGGTAAGATATCCTTTTTCTGCACAGAAACCCACTTCAGTAATTACAATTAACCAGAGTACGAAAATTTTGAATTTAAGAGAGATCATTAACTTGCCCCTTTATTACTGATTTTTATATTTTAGCACCATTTTAACGCATTAAAATTAATGAAAAAAAATCAAAGCAACCA
>CAZBBC010000087.1:16827-18924 GCA_964489835.1 uncultured Calditrichota bacterium | reverse complement strand
ATAAATATAGTTAAACCTGATTCACAGTTTGCTGATGGTTGTAATTAATAATATAATAAATAGTTGAGAAAAAATTATGCGCTGGTTTTTTGTTGTCTGGATCATTTTAATGGTCCTGGTTTATATCTATATGGGTCGGCGGCTGATCAAGCCGGCACCACTGAAACGGTATCAAAGATTGCTGGCCTGGGCATTCATCGTTCTGGTGCCCCTTACGCAACCCCTTTCTTTCTTTCTGCGTCAAAATGAGGGAGAGAGTTTTGTCAACGATGTGATCAGCTGGATCAGCTATATTGGCTTTGGTTTTTACTCTTTAATACTTGCCGGACTGATTGTAAGAGATCTTTATTTGTTGTTTTCCACCGTTGTTAAGAAAACGGTAGATCTGATCAGGAAAAGGAATGCCGGAAAGCAGGCATTTGATCCTTCCCGACGATCGTTCCTGATTAACGCTACCAATATGGGGATCCTTGGAGCGTCAGCGATTATGACCGGATACGGAATATATGAAGCCCGACGGAAGGCCTATTTAGAAAAAGTGACCATTCCAATTGCCAATTTACCGGTCGAGTTCGAAGGATTCACCATTGCTCAATTCACGGATATACATGCCGGTAATACGATAAAGCGGGGATTCATTCAATCTGTAATCGATCAAGTAAATAATCTGGATGCGGATGCCATCGTATTTACCGGTGACATGGTCGATGGAACGGTTCCCGGATTGCGAAATGATATTGCTCCGCTCAAGGACCTTTCAGCAACACAGGGGGTCTTCTATGTTACCGGCAATCATGAATACTATAGCTCCGGAGGTGCAGAGCCCTGGGTGGAAGAGATGGACCGCCTGGGATTAATCGTTCTTCTGAACGAACATAAAATCATTCAACGTAATCAAAGTCGATTATTGATGGCCGGTGTAACCGATTTTCGGGGTGGTGATTTTATCCCGGCTCACAAATCTGATCCTGCAAAAGCTTTAGGCAATAAAAAAGACAGCGATGTAAAAATTCTTCTTGCCCATCAGCCAAAGAGCATTTTTGCCAGTGCCGAATTAGGTTTTGATCTCCAAATTTCCGGTCATACCCACGGGGGTCAATATTTTCCATGGAATTTTCTGGTTACACTTGACCAACCCTACATCTCCGGTTTACATCGGCATGAAAATACTTGGATATATGTCAATCGTGGGACGGGTTACTGGGGACCACCATTACGAATAGGGATTCCATCGGAGGTCACACTTTTCACACTGACAAAAAAGAAATCAGATCATGATACTAGCATTTGATATCACTGACATTATTTTGTTTTTTGAGACTAAAATTATTATACTTTAAGCAAGTTCGTTAGATGATGAACTTTAAAATCCGGATTTTCCAGAAATTAATTCATTCATAAATGAGGAGACCCTGCAATGGTAGATATTATGCCCCATGTTCATGATTTTATGGATAAAACATTTACTACACTCACCCCGGAAATGGATGTATACAATGCCATCGATATTATGTTAAAAGGCAACATTACCGGAGCGGCTGTTGTTGACAAAAAAGAACGTCTGGTGGGTGTGCTTTCCGAGAAAGACTGTTTACGAACCCTGGTTCATGATGCGTATAGTTTGCTTCCCAGTGGTAAAGTATCAGATTTCATGACAAAGTCAGTCGATACCATTCATCCCGATCTGGATATTTTCACTGTCGCCGATAAATTTCTGAACTGTACTTATCGAAGATTACTCGTGGTTGATAAAGATAAAAAACTGGTCGGTCAGATTACCCGGCGCGACTTGTTACGTGCGATTCAAAAATTGCATACGAAATAGTCCAAAGCCTTCTTTTTTGTTTTTATTCTATAGTTTTAATAATTAACTTTACATTATTGTCCAGCTAAAATAAAATATACTCAACTAATGACTCACAAACTCATCCCCCAGCCCCTTCTCTTAAAAAGAGAAGGGGAGAAGAATAACATATATTTTCGTAAATGTTTCCCCCTCTCCTATCAGGAGAGGGGGCCAGGGGGTGAGGTTGTCGTCAAAATTCATAATTTATAAACTCATCCCCCAGCCCCTTCTCTTAAAAAGAGAAGGGGCTC
>CAZBBC010000087.1:0-16817 GCA_964489835.1 uncultured Calditrichota bacterium | reverse complement strand
AGACAATTTAATACTTTAAAAGGTTTTATCAATGACTTTTGATACAGCCCCTCATAGGTCCCTCTCTTTCCAAGAGAGGTCACGCCGGTAGGTTGAAAATGCGCCAACTGGCGTGCGGATCCGCCCTTTGGCGGAGATTTAGGGAGAGTTCTTTAAATCAAATTATTATGTTTATAAAAAATCCAAATTATTGATATTCAAGTAATATTAAGTGATGTATTCACTTTTAACTGGACACTTATAGTAATTTTACCAAAAGTTTATCTATTGTAAGAATAGACCCGTTAATATAGTATCGTATGATACTAACTATAAATAAACGATTTTTCAGAAAGAAGGGCTATTATGGAAAATATTGAACAGGAAAAGAGAAGATTTAACCGTGTACCCTTTTCGTATAGTGACAATATTATCGGGACCTTTATTCATCCAAGTGATCAGGATAAAATATATGCCCACATTCTGAATTTTTCTATTCAGGGCTTGTATTTTACCTTGAAGAAATCAGAAAAAGATTTTAATGAAGGGGACAATCTCGTTTTTTTAGAGATTAGGGGACCGAAAAATCAGGATTATATTGTAAACATTGAAATGGAAATCAAGCGTGTCCTTGATAATCCGGCATTTGAACATTTTGGTTATGGATGCCAATTCACCAACTTTCCTGATAGTAGTAGAAAACAGATCCGCCGGTTTTTAGAGATGTGGTATTTAGAGGGAAGAGACTATTAAGGGTGAAATCTCTAATCATTATATATTATATAGGATAAAATGTGATTGCTGAGCGAACTAAAAAAATCGTAGAGTCTCCGACCGTAAAAATTGCCGCGAAAGCGATCCAGATGAAACGGGAAAAGATCGATATCGTTGACCTGAGTGTTGGCGAACCGGATTTTCCCACCCCACAAAATATAAAAGAAGCGGCAAAAAAAGCAATAGATACCGACCTTACGAAATACACCCTCAATATGGGGATGATAGCGCTGCGTCAGGCAATCATAAAAAAATTTAAAAATGAGAACAGCATTGACTATGGTCTTGAAAATATTATAGTCTCCACCGGTGCCAAGCAATCTCTCTTTAATGCCGTACTGACGATTGTTGGAAAAAATGATGAAGTGATCATTCCGGCTCCGTATTGGGTTTCATACCCGGAAATGGTTACCGTTGCAGAAGGTAAGCCTGTTATCGTACCCACCAGCGAGGAAAATGGATTCAAATTATCTGCCCGGCAACTGCACGATGCCATATCCACCAATACCCGAGCCCTTATTCTTTGTAATCCCTCCAATCCCACCGGAACCGTATATGTTCCGGAAGAACTGGAAGCGCTGGCGGAGGTGATCAAGGCAAATAACCTGTTCGTTATTGCTGATGAAATATATGAAAAACTCGTTTACGACAAGACGCGCTTTATCAGTTTTGCATCCATCAGTCCGGCTATTAGAGAAAAAACCGTGGTGATCAATGGTTTTTCAAAATCCTATTCAATGACCGGCTGGCGGATCGGTTATGCAGCCGGAGGCAAAGAGGTGATTGAGGGCATGAGTAAATTGCAAAGCCATAGTACTTCCAATGCCTCCACTATTTCGCAATACGCCAGCCTCGAAGCTTTAAGCGGATCACAGGAAAAAATATTAGAGATGTGTACAGAATTTGAGAAACGAAGAGACTTTGTTTTTAACAGCCTGAACACAATGACGGGTGTGTCTTGCCAGAGACCAGGCGGCGCATTTTACGCGTATCCAAACATTTCCGCCTATTTTAATACCATGTATAATGATACTCCGATCCGTAATTCCGATGATTTTGTTTATTATCTTCTGAATGATGCAAAGGTTGTGATCATACCCGGCCGTGTATTCGGAACCGATGAACATGTCCGTATATCATATGCCACGTCTATGGAAAGGTTGGAGGAGGGGATGAAACGCATTAAAGCCGCTCTCGAAAATCTAAAGACACAGTATTAGTATGAATTAAATAGTATCATATGCTACGATGTGCAGTTTAATTTTTGATCCATATTTAGCCAAATTTTCTGCGTATCTTTTTCCATAATCCCGAACCGATAACTTTATCGGCTGTAGAAACGATATTTTTTATTGTTGTAAGAATATCCTGGTCACCGGCCCATATTTCGCGGACGACGGCTGCATCATTTTCATTGATATACTGGTTGAGTACATAGGCCGTCAGGGCAATGTCATCCAGATAACCCAGCGGACCCAGAAACATCTCCGGCAGCAGATCAATCGGCGAGATAAAATAGGCGATCACAGCAATAAATTTAGCCTTTTTATCTGCCGGAACGCGGTCATCGATGCTTAGTTTTACCAGCAGGTGAAACAAATCGGGGGCCAGCAATAAATATTCCGTATATTTACTGTCATGTTTCTGCAGATAGGTTTCAATTTTTTTTCTTAATTTAATATAAAAATCTTCCTGTTTTTCATTCATCCGCTCAGTCTCCCAAATCATTTCTTAAGCCACAAAGGACCTAGTGCTCGCCCTTCGGACGGGCGACGGCCTCTGGCCGTTCAAATTATAACAAATAAAAAGCTTCAACCACGAAGCGGATCCTTCGACCTTTCGGTCTCAGGACAGGCTCCGCACACGAAGTTTTTAAATATTAATATAATCTTTTAGTTAACATCGCTCTGGATAAAAGAATAGTCAATATAAGATCTTAGTGATCTTCGTGTACTTCGTGGTTGCTATTTAGATCAACACGATCTGCGACTCCAAAAATGCAAGCAGAATTTATAAATTGATTTTAGATACATCCATCCTAAATTGCAAATTGAATCTTGGGATTTTTTTAAAACTTGTGTAAATTGTCGGTTATTCACACCCAAAATACTGGATGAAAACATGTCAGTTTATCAATCACTAGTTTATTCCTACAAAAAGCGTAAGGCCGGATACTGGGTGCTGATCGATCCCGATAAATTACCCGTAAAAAAGATTCCGCACTTTATGGAGGAACTAAAAGAGAGTGCTGTTGATGCCGTGCTGATCGGCGGCAGCCTGATGCTCAGTTTAAATTTTGAGCTGTTTGTGAAGAAAGTAAAAAAACATGCGGATAGAATTCCGGTTATCCTCTTTCCAGGTAGTGTCCATCAGATCACCCCGGCCGCAGATGCCCTGCTCTTCTTATCTATCATCAGCGGCAGAGAGGCCCAGCATCTCATCGGAAGCCAGGTTCTGGCCGCACCGTTGGTCTATCGCAGCCGGTTGGAAGCCATTTCTACGGCTTACATGCTGATAGATTGCGGGAGACAGACTACCGCCCAATTTATGAGTGGTACAATGCCCATACCAAGAAATAAACCGGAGATTGTCGTTGCCCATGCCCTGGCGGCCCAGTATCTCGGTTTTAAGCTGATCTATCTGGAAGGCGGGAGTGGAGCCGATCTATCGGTACCAGAAGAAACAATTTCCGCTGTTTCTAAAACTGTCGATATTCCTTTAATCGTAGGCGGCGGTATCACCTCCCCTGAAGATGCCGCGGCAAAAGTTGCCGCTGGCGCTTCTTTTGTAGTCACAGGAAATATTTTGGAAAAATCTTCCGGTGAGAATCTGATCCAGAAATTTTCGAGAGCAATTCACAAAAAATAATACCGCAGGGATAGATTAATACCCGGGCAAAAATATTATCAACTTAATAGTGTCCGGATTAAAAAATGATTCTATTATGGATTAAAAAAACTCATCCCCAAACCTGCGTCTAAGCCGCATCTTTGACCTTCTCTTGAAAAGAGAAGGGGCTCCCTAAATCCCTCTCTTTCCAAGAGAGGGATTTAGGGTGAGTTCTTTAAATCAAGTCTCTATGTTTTATTATAACTCTAAACCATTTGATATGCCGGTGATATTTGCTCATGAATATAGTTTTAACCGGATACTCATGTTATCAACTATTATTCACATGATGAACTAATCGGAGGCTTATGGATCTCGACCATTTTATCTCCAGCCAATTAGAAGAAAGTGCAGAAACAAAGCGTAGGACCATTCAATCCTGTCTCACACCTGTAAAAAAAGCGGTTGAATTAATTGTAGGAAGCATCCGGAATCGGGGCAAATTGATTCTTTGCGGTAATGGCGGGAGTGCTGCCGATGCCCAGCATTTGGCGGCCGAAATGGTGATCCAGCTCTCGCATGAGTTCAAACGACCGGGATTACCTGCCCTCGCCTTAACAACGGACTCATCCATTCTTACTGCCGGAGGTAATGATATCAGTTTTGACCACATATTTTCCCGGCAAATAGAAGCCCTGGGCCATCCGGAGGATGTCTTGCTGGCGATCAGTACCAGTGGAAATTCAATAAACATTTTAAATGCCCTTGCTGCCGCAAAAGAAAAACGGATAAAAAGTATCGGATTTTTAGGGGGAAACGGTGGGAAATGTAAGGATCTGGTAACCATTCCAATTATTGTACCTTCAGATAACACACAACGGATACAGGAAGTACATATTACCCTCGGACATATCATCATTGAATTAATTGAACGTGATCTTCACCAGAATAAACAGGAAATCTGAAATAATTCTGCTTTTCTTTCGCCTCAAACGATTTTTATATGGTTATGCCCTTTCCTGGTGACTTAAATTTGATATGAAAACAAAAAAATTAATAGAGCTTCCACTCGGTAAGATTGGTATTGTCGGATTTGTTTTTTTTGTCCCCATTTCCATCGCCATGTCACAGTTGTGTATCGGCCTGGCCATCGCCGGATGGCTGCTTTTGATGATCGGGGAGAAATCATTGGTGTGGAAAAAGACGCCCCTGGATTATCCGATTCTTATCTATCTGTTCACACAAATCATTGCCGTTTTGTTCTCCCAAAATATTGGCGAGGGTTTAACTGCCTGGCTCAATACCGACTGGTTTATTCTGTTTTATTACGCAACAATAAACCTGATCGATTCTGAAGAGGATTTCAAACATCTTTTGCTAATTTTTACCATTGCCGGCTGCATCAGCGCTGTATATGGAATTATACAACATTTTATTGGTATTGAATTTTTCAGAAACAAGATTCTTAGCCCCCGCGGAAATTTTTACAGAGCGACCGGATTCTTCAATATGTCTCTGACTTATGGCGGAATACAATTGGCACTTTTCACTTTTCTATCCCCCTTTTACTTCATTCGCAATTTGGGAGTCAAAAAAAGTGTGATGCGTATAATTCTGATAATATTATTTGCGTCGATCATCGCTAGTTACGCCCGGAGTGCCTGGTTAGGACTGGGTGTATTTATGTTGCTTGTCTTTATTCTGGTCCGAAACAGATATAAATATTATGCCAGCGCTTTTATTGTTTTTATATTTGTTATGATTTACTTTGTGCATCCTGATCTTTTGTTCAGGCAGGGAGTGTTTTCAATGTTCGATATTTCCGAGAATGCCCCCTATAATAACCTTGTCCGCCTGAAATTATGGGAATCTTCCTGGGCAATGTTTAAGGATCACTGGATATTCGGGATCGGTTACAGCGATTGGGATCATATATTTTCTTTTTATAAGGTCCCTTTTGATTATAGAGGGCTAAACGATCCCCATAACGATTTGCTACGTGTTTTGGCACTGTCCGGATTAACCGGCGGGCTGGCCTTTTTGTATTTATGGATTTCAGATTTAAGACATAAATATCTTTCGTTCCGGCCAAATCATAGGGAAATAACTCTGTGGAAAGCGGGAAGTCTGGGCAGTTTTTTAACAATCATTGCCTTTCTCGCTGCCGGGATTACACAGGAATATTACCATGATGCTGAAATTGCAGAACTGTGGTGGTTTCTGGTTGCTTTAGGTATGATCAGTGTCATGAAGATAAAAAGCAATTAAGAAATTATAATTATGAATTTAGAATGCATAGCAGGATATTATTTGTATAGTTAAATTCTTAATTATTAATTCATAATTTATAGAAAACCTTCGTGCTCTTCGTGATCTGTGGCGAATAATTCACTGGTAAAAGTCTTTCGGTGGTAATTACACATTATGATCAAGAAAAAAATTTTAATTCTCGTCGATTATCTGAGATATTTTAGAAGAGAAAGATATAAGTGCAGTTCATTAAATCTTGAAACAATTACTACGATTTTTAAAAATCACCGTCTCAATTTCGAGATTAGATCTTTCCAGGAAATAATCGAAGCGTCACAAAAACCTGAAGATAATATCATCTGGTATACCAGCTCTGATCTGATATCTTATAAAAACTATATTGAAGATATTCTTCTCTATTTAAATGATAAAAACACGCTTATTCCTCCTTTCGACTTTTTTCGTGCCCACGAGAACAAAGGTTATCAGGAAATATTAAGACAAAAAATCGGCCTGCCTGCTCTGAAAAGTCATTATTTCGGTACCCTGGAGGAGTTAGGTGAAATTATTGATTACATTACTTTCCCTATGGTACTAAAAATGTCAGGTGGATCCGGTAGCGCTAATGTCCGGTTGATACATAATAAAAATCACTTAATAAAAACCGTTAAGTCGTTATCAAGGCAATCCACCTTCATACCCGATCTGGGGAAGAAATTGCTGAAAAGACATGTTTTTACCCGAAAATATCAAAAGCAGAATACACGGGAATCTCTTTATCATAATAATTTTATTCTTCAGCAATTTGTACCGGATTTAAGCAACGACTGGAAAGTTTTGATCTTTTATGACAAATTTTATGTTTTTGAAAGAGAAGTGAGAAGAAATGATTTCAGAGCAAGCGGCAGTGGTAAATTTTTTTACCGGGAATTCGACCTGGCCATGCTCGACTTTTGCGCAGCAATCATTAAAAAACTAAACACACCCTGGGCTTCCCTGGATATCTGCCAAGACAAATCTTCTTTCTATCTATTAGAGTTTCAAATTCTAAATTTCGGACCAATCGGCCTCCTCAATGCCCCATATCATTTTATAAAGAATGAGCGATCCAGGTGGGTGAAAGTGCAGGAAAAATCCGATCTGAGTTCTGAATACGCAGAATCCTTTATTAAACATCTCAAAAAAATCTCCAAGTAATCTCACAGGTATCCATGCATCTCATCAATCTGATCAAAAAAAATGAATTTACTACCAATGTTTTAAAGTTGATGACAGGAACCGCCTTGGGACAGTTAATAACGGTTCTTGTAGCGCCCATCCTGGCCCGGATATATACTCCGGAAGATTTCGGCATACTGGCAATTTACATATCCGTCGTCGCCATCCTGGCAGTTGTTATTTGTTTGCGATTCGAATTGGCAATTATATTACCTTCCGAAGATAAAGAAGCGGTTGATTTAGTAATATTAGGTATTTGTATCGCTTTCGGATTCAGTTTTCTTATACTGATTGTTTTTTCTTTGTTTAATAACCTTATTGCGGATTTTATTGGTCATCCCGAACTTGGTTTTTATCTGTATCTCGTTCCTCTGAGTACTTTTTTCTATGGAAGTTTTCAGGTTTTAAGCTACTGGATGAGCCGGATCCAAAAGTTCAGTCAGCTGGCAGTTGCTAAAACGACCAAAGAAGCGGCCATTGCCGGTACTCAATTGTCATTAGGCAGCATATTAAATATCCATGCATTCGGACTGATTGCCGGGCAAATTACAGGAAATGCAGTAGCCGCTACTATTTTGTTTATCAAATCATTCCAACATATCAGCAAAGGTATTACCGCCGGACTTCTCCCAAACCTGAAAGCCGTATTTATTAAGTATAAAAAATTCCCGTTGTTTTCCAGTTGGGCTGCTTTTCTGAATGCTATTTCACAGAATATCCCCGCCATTCTTCTTGCTTTTCTCTTTTCGCCGGCTGTTGCCGGATTCTATGCCATAGCCATCCGTGTCCTGGGTTTACCGGCAGCATTGATCGGTAACTCTGTAAAACAGGTCTATTTTCAAAAAGCCTCCTTTTTGTATAATAATGGAGAATCCACCAAACGTTTTTTTATTAAAACAACCCGCCAACTAACTCTAATTGCAGCATTGCCAATTTTAGTTGTTATCATTTGGGGAGAACCTCTTTTTCTGTTCGTTTTTGGCACCGAATGGGGGGAAGCCGGAAGATATGCCGCGATAGTATCATTCTGGTTGTTTTTTTCATTTGTAAATCCTCCCAGCATGGTAAGCATATATTTGTTAAAATTGAATAAAATCCACCTTTTCTGGGAATCCCTTTTATTAATCTTTCGTGTTTCGTCAATATTACTGGCGTATATACTTTTTAATGATGTTATTATTGCGATTACACTATATACGGTGGTCGGTGTTCTTTTCAACACTTTCTTGATTGGTCTGGTCTATCATCAGTTAAATCGTTTGGAATCAAAACCGTCATATAAAAATTTACTATGAGAGTATTGTTTTTAATTAATGCGTTAGAAAAAGGGGGAGCAGAAGGCGTTGTGACAACCCTGCTAAAGCATATCCGGAGTGATCCTGATCTGTCACTATGCCTGTTTCTTCTAGAAGATAAAATCGATTATACTGTCCCTGAATCTATACCAATCCACACAGGCAGTAAGAATCATAAAAGTAATTTAATCAAATTATTAAAAATTCCCATCCTTGCTTTTAAACTCAAAAAATTCTGTAGGGATAATCAAATATCCACGGTAATAAGTTTCCTGGAGAGATCCAACTTTACGAATATTCTTGCCCGTTTATCAGGCTCGGATCATCGATGTATTATCAGTGAGAGAAATACACCCAGTCTTGTATATTCTTCCACCAGTCTAAAAGATATTATCAACCGATGGTTAATCCGATGGTTATATCGAAAAGCAGACCGAATCATCTCCGTCTCTGAGGGCGTTCGTCAGGATCTAATGACATTTTTCGGATTAAAGCCTGATATCATCACAACCATTCATAATCCTTATGACATCGATTACATTCAACGTCGTTCAAAAGAGGAGATAGATGATACATGGCTCACTGACGATTCATTTCAAACAATCCTTAATGTAGGGAATTTAACGAAACAAAAAGCACAGGACACTTTGTTGAGATCTTTTGCCCGACTATCAGATCAGATAGAAAATCTTCGGCTGATCATTGTTGGCGCAGGGGAGGCAGGTCAAAAATTAACAGCACTCGCGAAAGAATTAAACATTGAAAAAAATATAAAATTAGCCGGACATAAAGATAACCCTTACAGTTATATGGCCAGGGCAGATGTATTTGTGTTGTCATCCAATTATGAGGGATTTCCCAATGTTTTAATTGAAGCAATGATTTGCGGATGCCCGGTGATTTCTACCGATTGCCGATCAGGGCCAAATGAAGTGATCCGCAACCGATATAACGGTATATTAATACCGGTTGGGGATAGCCAAACGATGGATATTGTCATTAAAGAAATTCTTAATGATAAATCAATCCGTCAAAAATTAATTAAAAATGCATTAAATACGATTGAACAGTATCGCGTAGAACGGATCGCTGCTGAGTATCTTAAGACCATAAGAAGCACAAAAAGGCTTATGGGTTGTAAATAAATACTATTTTTAATAATATTATTGAGTTAGTTTTCCGGGAGTATATAATCCGAATTATTCATAAAATTAAATAATTAAATCTATAAATAACATAAAATCAACGAGTTAATTCCCCCTTAATAAAGGGGGTTAGTCCCCTTTTTTTAAGGGGAGACTTAATTGTCACCATATGATAGATCTAAAATTCATGAATTAGTCAGGATAAATAATCGAACCATATAAAATAATACGAATAATATCACGATTAAATATCGGTGGACCGGCTATCCACACCTTTTTACTGACGAAGTACCTGAATGACAGAGAGTATCATACCCTGCTCATAAGCGGCAGTATCAGCAAGGGTGAAGGAGATATGAGTTATTTACTCCCGGATATAGAGAAGTATCACCAATATTTGCCAATACTTCAGCGAGAAATATCTCTGCTCAAAGATTTAAAAACATTCCTCATTCTTTTCAAGCTGTTCCGTAAAGAGAAGCCCGATATTGTACATACCCATCTGGCCAAAGCAGGTTTAGTTGGTCGTTTGGCCGCCTTTTTTGCCCGGGTACCTGTAAGAATACATACCTTCCATGGACATGTATTTTCCGGTTATTTTTCCCCTCTAAAGACACATCTATTCATACAGATCGAGCGACTACTTGCCTGCCTGTCAACAAAGATAGTCGTAATCAGTAATCAGATAAAAAACGATATTTGTAACCGGTATCGTATTGTTTCCAGCGAAAAGACAGCGCTGATACCGCTTGGTTTTGATTTTTCTGAAATGGGAAATACAGATAATTATACCGGTTTGTTAAGAAAACAATTCTCCATTCCTGACCACGCCGTAACGATCGGTATTGTCGGGCGTCTTACCGCCATAAAAAATCATGCCCTATTCATTGAAATAGCGAAAGAGATGTTAAATTTTCGCGACGATCTGCACTTTTTAATTATTGGAGACGGGGAGTTGCAGCCTGATTTGCAAAACCAGGTCCATCGTGCAGGAATTCACAAGAATGTACATTTTGTCGGTTGGATAAAACAGATTGCAAAAATCTATGCGGCTATTGATATCCTGCTGATGACCTCAAAAAATGAAGGAACGCCGGTTTCAATTATTGAAAGCCTATATTTTGCAACACCGGTAATCGCCAGCAACATCGGTGGCGTACCCGATTTAATAGAACACGGAAAAAACGGATTTCTTGTTAATTCGTTTGAAGTAAAGGATTTTATAATCTATATTGACCGACTTATCCAGGACAGAGAATTATACCAGAATTTTGCAGATAAGGGTCGGCACACTGTTATAGAAAAATTTGACATACAAAGACTGCTTGCTGATACAAAAAATCTCTATCGTGAACTGATCCAAAATGAGGGATTAAATTGAGATACATCATTTACTTTTATCTTTTTTTCTTTTCTTGTCTATTGTCTTTGATCCTGGTTCCACCGGTAAAGAAATATGCGATAAAGAACAAAATCCTCGATCATCCCGGTGAGCGTAAAATACACCATGATCCAAAACCTTATCTTGGTGGCGTGGCAATATTTTTTTCTTTTACATTCGTGCTCCTCTTTAATATTATTCTATATCTGATTCTGAAAAACCAGGCCTATATTCAATCCCATTTTGCTGCGTTGACGTCTCAATATCCTCTTTTTTTAAACGTCTGGCCAAAATTAGCAGCAATCGTGACCGGATCGCTTTTGATAGTCGCTGTCGGTGTTATCGATGATATTAACAGTAAGCTCATTTCCCCCCCGGTAAAAATTCTCTTGCAAACGGTTGCCGCCTTGATTGCCGTTTATTTTGGCGTTCGAATATCTTTTTTTCCAACTGATTGGATGGATTGGATCGTCAGCATAATCTGGATCGTGCTTATCACTAACGCTTTTAACCTGCTTGATAATATGGACGGCCTTTCTTCTGGTGTGGCTGGAATTTCGGCATTTATCTTTTTCTGTATTTCTGCTTCACAGGGTCAATTTTTTATGGCAATGATCCTTAGTATATTTATTGGTAGTGTGCTTGGTTTTATAAAATACAATTATTACCCATCCAAAATATTTATGGGAGATGGCGGTAGTCTTTTCCTCGGATATTTGTTGGGTACACTCACAATCTCCGCCAGTTATGTGACACCGCACAGTTCCAGTTTGCTGCCCGCGTTAATGCCTGTTGTCATTCTCAGCATTCCTCTCTTTGATACGACCTCGGTGATCCTTATTCGATTAAAAGAAAGGCGGCCTATTTATATCGGAGATAAAAGACATCTTTCTCACCGTCTGGTAGATATGGGTTTTACCGTACCACAGACGGTGAATATCATCTATTTATTGACGATCGCCATAGGATTAGCAGCATTTCTTTTGCCTTCTCTGTCAGTTCCTTTAGCGATTCTCATATTTTTTCAAATAATTATTATTTTGATCATTATTTCCATATTAATGTTTATCGGAAAACGAAATAAAAATACAAAGGAGTAATATATATGCGGGCATTGATTACAGGTGGCGCTGGTTTTATCGGATCACACTTATGCGAGGCTTTACTGGAAAAAGGATCAGAAGTTGCAGTAATAGATAATCTTTCTACCGGACGGAAAAGAAATATCTCCCATCTTCTAAGTAATGAAAATTTTGATTTTTTTCAAACGACCATTATGAATGAATGGGTGCTGGAGGATCTGATCAATCACAGTGATGTTGTTTACCATCTGGCGGCTGCCGTCGGTGTAAAGCTGATTATAGACAGGCCGGTCGAAACCATTGAAACCAATATCCGGGGTATGGAAAATGTGTTGAAATTCGCCAATAAAGCCAGAAAGAAAGTACTAATAGCCTCTTCCTCAGAAGTATATGGAAAACTGCCACATGAAAAGTTGGAAGAAAAAGCGGATCGGCAATACGGGCCAACTACGGCCCATCGTTGGAGCTATGCGGCTTCCAAAGCCATTGATGAATTTCTTGCATTAGCTTATTATAAAGAATATAAACTTCCGATCATTATTGCCCGATTATTTAACACTGTCGGGCCCCGCCAGATTGGCAGATACGGAATGGTACTTCCTACTTTTGTCAGGCAGGCCATAAAAAACGAACCGATAACCATATATGGTGATGGAAAACAGTCGAGAAGTTTTACGTTTGTCGGAGATTGTATTAACGTTCTTGTTGGATTAATGGAAATTGAGGAATCGATAGGCGGGGTTTTTAATGTTGGAAATTCCCAGGAAATTACCATTGAAGCACTGGCTGAGAGAGTCAAACATCTGAGTGGAAGTAAATCAGAATTAAAATATATCCCTTATGATGAGGCGTATGAGGGTGGATTTGAGGATATGGATAGACGCTGCCCGGATAATTCAAAAATAAAGAAATTATTAGGATATCAACCGTCAAAATCATTGGATGAAATTATTAAGATCACCATAGACTATCATCGAAAAATAATGGTCACAAACGAATAAATTGGTTTCTGATCTGAGCTAATTTAAACCACAGCGAACTCAGAGTAGGCCCATGCTGTGTTGATCTAAATATCAACCACGAAGCGGATGAAGCACACGAAGTTTTTAATTATTAATATAATTATCGTATTAACTTCGCTTTAGATAAACGAATGTGATGATGTCTTTTACTCCGCAAAAAAGAGACCTAGCCTCAATAATTACAAGAGATTGCTTCGTCACTCATTCTTCGTGACTCGCAATGACGGCTACACTATCGTCATTGCGAGCGATAGCGAAGCAATCTAAAAAATTATCACAGAATTATGGGCAAAATCAAGAGACTAAAATTAATTTAAATAAAAACAAATAGATACAAGAGTTATCAATGTAAAATATATAATTATAATATAGACGCTGAGTATTTGAATCATCAATAATTTCATTTCATTAACTCTGCCTGCCCGGCGCAGACGTGGCTCAGACGGGTGCGCTCAGTGGTTTATAAATAGCCCAGGTTCATTATCTATTGGAATAAAAAGGTGAATATTCTAATTACGGTTTCTGTTCGTTGGTGGAATGCAAATGCGTATTATGCGATAAGTACGGCCAAAGCACTTTCCGGACTTGGACACCAGGTTTATGTTTCCGGGGATCCGGGGTATCCTTCCACCATAATGGCCCAAAAAGCAGGTTTGGAAACATTCGGAATAAGATTTGCCAGTTTCAACCCGATTATTTTGATTTTCGATTTGTTGAGGCTTTATAATTTTATAAAAGAAAAAAAGATAGAAATTGTCAATACACATCGCTCTGAAGATCATTTATTTACTGCGTTGATTGCAAAAAATCTCAATATTCCGATTGTACGTACCTTGGGTGATGTGCGCTCTCCAAAAAATAATTTTATAAACAGGTGGTTACATTTAAAGATAACCGACTATCATATTTTAAGTTCCGAATCTACTTTTTACAGATACATTTCAACCTGGAGAAATTTCAATCCTACATATTCAATTTTCCCAGGTGGTGTCGATGGTAATCAATTCCACCCAAGTAATAAGAATTCTCAGCTATTAGAGAAACTTAAAATAAGCGACGGATCTTATATTGTTGGGATGATATCTCGTTTGTCACCCATTAAAGGCCATACAACTTTTATTATGGCAGCTTCCCTGGTTTTGGAACAACTTCCGAATGTAATATTTATTATCAGTGGAAAAGAAGTGGAAGTCTCAGTCAAAGAATTGAAATCTCTGGCAGAAAGCTTGAATTTAAATCATCATATACTTTTTATTGATCACTATGAGCCGGTTAATGAATTGCAATCGATATTAGATATAGGAGTGATTGCTTCTACAGGTTCAGAAGTAATCTCACGAATTGCAATGGAGTATCTGGCTACAGGGACACCTGTTGTTGCCACTCAGATAAATGTGCTCCCGGAAATTATACAAGATGGACATAACGGTTTTATTATTCCAGCGGAAGATCCATATGCAATGGCCGATGCTATCTTAAAAATTTTAAACGATCCGGTATTAAAGAAAAGAATTTCAGAAAATAATATTCTCGATTTTAAAAGCAAGTTTGATATTATGAAAGTAGCAAAATCAGTGGCCACGATTTATAAAAATCTAATAAAGAAAAAAAATGAAAAACATTTTTAAAATAACCATATCGCTGATCGGTCACAATGAAGCCGAAAATTTATCCCAATGCCTGGAATCATTGAAATGGGCAGATGAAATTATATACGTTGATTGTGAAAGTAACGATCATTCACTTGAAATTGCCAGAAGATATACCGATCGCGTCTTTTCGCGTCCGAATTTGAGAAATTTAAACATAAATAAAAGTTTTGGGATTAATCAGAGCACTTCGCTGTGGGTATTATATCTGGATCCGGATGAAAGAATACCCGTACGGACTGCGCAATGGATAAGAAAAGAAATTAAAAATCCAGTATATGATGCCTATTTATTTCCCAGAAAAAACCATATTCTGGGAAGCTGGTTGAAGCATGGATCACAATATCCGGATTACCAATTACGGCTATTCAGAAAAGATAAAGCGCACTTCCCCTGTAAACACGTTCACGAGCGATTACAGGTTAATGGGTCTACAGGAAAATCGCAGCATCCGATTTTTCATCATCCCTATCCGACGTTGGAAATTTATATAAAAAAGTTCAACTTTTACACCTCCTTTGAGGCACTCTACTTATATGAAAATCCACCGCCAAAATGGAGTGGGATCAAATATATATTTTTAAAACCATTTAGCAGATTTGTTAAACGATATTTATTTAATTTAGGTTTTTTAGATGGATTTCCGGGGTTGCTCGCCGCTTTTTTTGATATGATAAACTTTCCGATGCGTTATTTTAAATATTTAGAATTAAAAAGAAAAAAGCCACAGTAGAATGAGCATTCATTTCACTCATCCCCTAAAAAAAATTTTAGTTGTACGACCCGACCGGTTAGGAGATGTTATCCTGACACTGCCGGTAGTTAGCAATTTAAAAGAAAATTTCCCCGATGCGGATATCGTCTATTTGTGTACCGAATATACCTCTCAGATACTTCGATCGTATTCTCTCATCTCCGATTTAATTATTTATGATCAACAAAACAAACACAAAGGAATGAAGGGTATTTTTAGACTCGGAAAAGATATTAAAAACTTTCAATTCGATCTTGCCATTCATTTACTTCCCAGATTTCCACTCGCATTAGCAACATATTTTTCACAGATAAAATATAGCATTGGAACTGGTTTTCGTTGGTATTCATTTTTATTTACTCACCGGCAATATGAGCATCGAAAGCACAATCAATATCACGAAGCGGAATACAATTTAAGGTTGCTTGACAAGATGGGTACCCATTCTACAAAAAGTTCGGATATCTATACTCATTTTAATTTTCCGGCCAAAGTGGAGAATACCATTCAGACCATTGTAACCAAAAAATTTGGCCATAGACCTTTCATTGTTATTCATCCGGGAAGTGGTGGATCTTCTATTGACTGGCCGATTAAGAATTACATCAAATTAATACAATTATTAAACCAGTGGGGAAAATACGATGTAGGATTATCGGGTATATCCTCCGAGATGGATTTTCTTTCCTCGATATATGCATCCAATACAACATTTGTGGATTTTGTAGACGCTTTTGATTTGAACGCTCTGGCTGTTCTTTTAAAACATGCCGCATTATTCATTTCAAACAGTACCGGTCCCTTACATTTAGCAGTTGCGATGGGGACACCGGTTCTCGGTTTTTATCCCTTATCGCCTGGTTTAGGTCCGGGAAGGTGGGGGCCCTATGGGAAATCAGAACGGCATTATATCACACCGCAAGTTTTGGATAATGGCAAGCCTGTAAATACTGACATGTCTTCAATAACCGCAGAAGCGGCTTTTGAGCGTATTCAGACAATACTGGCATGAGTACATTTTAGGCAAAAAAAAACTGGTGACGACCTACTCTCCCGTTCCAGCCATAGGAACAGTACCATCAGCGCGGGCGGGCTTAACTTCTCTGTTCGGAATGGGAAGAGGTGTATCCCCGCCGCTATAGTCACCAGTAAACTTTATCGTTGAGCGTAAGGCGTCTGGCGTAATTGCGTTTTTTAACGCATTACGTTTAACGCGCTACGTTTTACGAATATGTTAAGTACAGAGTTATCTGTCGCGGCAGGTATAAAATTAATGGTTAAATCTCACGGCCGATTAGTACTGCTTGGCTAAACACATTACTGTGCGTACACCTGCAGCCTATCTACCTCCTCATCTCGAAGGTGCCTTCAGTTCCGCTAACGCGGAAGGGATACCTCATCTTGGGTTGGGTTTCGCACTTAGATGCTTTCAGCGCTTA
>CAZBBC010000086.1:0-19051 GCA_964489835.1 uncultured Calditrichota bacterium | reverse complement strand
CCGAGATGTCAAACCTTTGTGTATAGAAATATCCCGCGAACATCCTCTCATCATCATGATGGCACCAGCCTTAGGTCGCACTTCTCCGGAAAATATCGGCCGGGAAATCGTTGACGCCTGGGTTCATCATTACCCGGATGAACTAAAACCCTATACGACCATTCAGATTGAAGAGCGGGTGCTTGATTATAACGAACGTATGACCCGCTTTCGACAGATCCTCGATACAGTATCCGAATATAAGATTCCCATAGTTCTGCAGATTGCTGATCCGGATAATCAGTATACCATGCCCCTTCAGTATGTTGAACAGCTCTTGCAGGAATACCCGGTGATCAAAGGACTCAATATGGCAGAAATGGATCTTGAACATTATAGCAGTTTCGGTGGTGAATTAAAATATAAGATGCCGCCGGAAACGGCTCATCTGATCGACGCCATAAAATTAGCCGCCAGATACGGCCGTTTTACCAGTATTCAAATACAGAAACTGCGCTGGCCTCATGTTCTGGCTGATGAGGTACAAAAGCCACTGTTGGATACGATGCGTGAATATCATGATTATGTGCTTCCCCAAAATGAATGTATCGAACCATTTTTCCTGGTCCGGCAAGCAGCCGT
Source organism: uncultured Calditrichota bacterium (assembly GCA_964489835.1). Classification (GTDB taxonomy): domain Bacteria; phylum Calditrichota; class Calditrichia; order JAJRVZ01; family JAJRVZ01; genus CAZBBC01. The sequence goes on along the minus strand of CAZBBC010000086.1, from coordinate 18,430 downwards.
ACTCGGATTATGGTTGAGTGACGTCGTCGACCATTTCGGTATGGAACCACAGTCCTGGTTCTGGGAGGGTGCCGGATTCCAGGAGCCGGGCCGGTTTGGTCCTTTACATGAATCTACTGTCGATGTACCCCCGCGGTTTTACCGTCCCCTGATCCTTATCAATGCCATGACCGGGGGAACGGTGTATTCTTTCGAACCCTATTGGGATTTGTGGAATGAAGTCAATGGTCATATCGGACGGGAGGTAATCTACCCTACCCTGCTGGAGATTATTAGAAACCACCTGATACCGACCAAAGAAGAGGTTTTGGCAAAAACTAAAGTCGCTTATCAGATGAATTATTGTAAGACCCTCGAAGAATTCCACGTTAACATTAATGATATCGAACCGCTGGCCGGTAAAGGCCTGTTATCCCGCGCCGCGTATGGTCTGTTCTGGCGTGGTCAGAATTATGAGATCATTCCCGATATCAGCCGTTATTTTTTTATCCCCCTATTACCCTGGGATGCGGAGGATATGATCAAAAGCCGGTTTACCTCTGTCATGCATTCCGGTGAGATTAGCAGTGTGGAAGGCTATCGTTCATTTCTCAATCAATTCTATCCTCCTCAGGATAGCGGCGATGCCTTTGTAACCAGCATCGGAAAAGCAACCTATGTGATCCAGACCTGTGAGAACCTCTATCGGGAACAAACTTACCGGGTTCGTGTACCGCAATGGATTACAGAACCCAAAGCAGAGATCAACGGGAAAAAAGTAATATTTTCCTGGGAGAAAGTTACCGGTGCAAACGGATATGAGATCTTTATTCTGGAAAATCCCAATGAAAAATTCTATGCTTATCAGTTCCGGCCACTGAAAACCGTGGGTGCCCCCGGCTTTGAAACTGCTCTGCCAGATAGCGGTGAGGTGGTTTACGGCATCGTGGCAATCGGTTCAGATCAGGTGATATTAGAAGGAAAAGTGAATTATTTGGACAGCCCTGTTTTTTTAAATGATAAAAGTCCCTTACGCCATGTGGTACGTATCGGATCCGATCACACGGTCAAGCTTATTGATTTGCTGGATTTGAGCAACGACCCCCGGCCAAAGGATCAGACCGTCTGGCCTACCTATCCTAACGTACCTGCGCGATATATGACCCAGGCAAAGGAAATTGTATCTGCCTATGAGAATCTGATCGTCGCCTACGAAAAATCAGACGGGCAAGCCGTTGCGGCCTTTTATGCCCCAAATTATCGCGATCCTAACGGCTACAGCCGGGAATATGTTGGACGGGCACTAAAGTGGTGGTTTGAACGCAACCAGCACCCGTATATCACTGTCCAGGTCAGGGACTGGGATTTTACCAGGTTTTCCGATGAGAAAACCGTAAAACTAAAATTGTGGACGTTGTGGCGGGCGATTGCCATTGATGACGGGAAATGGGGTGATCATGGATTGGTCAGATTTCCACGTCATAAGGATGAAGAGGTCTGGTTTACCTGGAAAAATATTAACGGGCAGTGGAAAATAATGAGCACTGATCCGGCGGTGCCCAATTTTTCGGAGATATTATGGAATGCCCGCGGTTATGAAACAAAGAAGGTATTGATACCGTCGATTGATTAGTGTTTATCCAAGAAGTAATTGAGCTTCACTCGCAGAAATTTATTGGGAAATGGGAATTAGGAATTAGTGATTTGTAATATTAACCACAGAGCACACGAAGTAAATATTAAAATATTATAATATCTTCGCGCCCTCAGTGGGCTTCGTGGTTAAAAAGATTATAAATTCTTGAATTCATCCCCATCATTCCATATTCAATTTACCCTTGCATTTTTCCCAGAAAAATCAGAATTTAGTTCGTGTGAATTCTTTCACCTTTGGGGGCTTGATATTAGTAAGAATCATCAAATCTAATTATATCGCGTGCTTCCAATAAATTCTAACGATTACGTAAAACATGAACCTAAAATATATCAGGAGGAAGTATGAGCAAAATTCTAATTATTTCTGTTTTTTATTTTCAGTTTATAAATATAGTTTTTTCGCAGGAAATCCCCAGCGGAGAAGAAGCGAAGGGCACAAAAAGCTATGATCAATTTGAAAAGTCTGAAGTTTGTAAAAGTTGCCACACGGATATTTACCAACAATGGACCCAGGCAATGATGTCTCAATCCTATACCCATCATTGGGATGAAATAGAATATTTTGATCTGGCCGTTGCTCATGGTGAGAAAGATCCATTTTTCAAACCGGCTGCTGAAGGATGCAACGGCTGTCATACCCCCATGGCCTTCTTAGCCGGCGATGTACCGCCACCGCGGCCGGCTGAAAATAGCCGGGCCAATGAGGGTGTTAATTGTGAAATATGTCATTCAATCAGCGGTTTTAAGGGAGAGACACCGGTTAACTTCAACTACATTTCTCAACCGGGACGCATAAAATATGGTCCCAAAGAAGGATTGGTTTCACCCCATCACACAACCGAATACAGTAACTTTATTTCGCAAACTGAATATTGTGGTACCTGTCATAATGAAAAGAATCCCTTTGGTATATGGGTTAAGTCGACGCAACTGGAGTGGAAAGAAGGTCCTTATGCCAAGCAAGGCGTGTCCTGTCATGTTTGCCATATGCCCAAAGCATTGGATAGAAGCGCTATCATGGCAAAAGAAGATATGGTGGCTCAGCATTTATTTCACGGTGCCCACGATCCGGGCAAAGTGGCCAGTGTTGTCGAAATCCGAATGCACCCGGTGGAGCGTGAAGTCGAATATGATGGTACCGTTGGCATCAAAGTACAATTATTTAATGCCAAAACCGGTCATAAATTTCCAAGCGGTTCCGTAGAGGACCGGATTGTCTGGCTCCATGTTACCGCTACAGATGCCGATGGTAAGGAATATCATTTACCGGTGGATAAAAAAGGTTTTGAAGGTGAAGAATATACCATTGCTGCGAATACGCTTGCTTATAAAGACATGGGAATTCCTCTCGGTCTGCCGGATTTTGCCGGAGTTCAACGAGACGGTGTACCGGAAGGCGATCGTATTTTCCGGATGCCCTATTTTGATGCCGAAGGATATATGACCATAATGCAATGGAATACAAGATCCTTGGGAGTGGATTACCGCATCGGTCCCCGTGAAACAAAAATTGAATCCTTCACATTTGAACTTCCCCCGGATATCGCTATAGGGAAAATGACGATTGAGGCCCGGCTTAATTATCAAAAACTGGTCAAACCGGTGGCTGATTATCTCAATGTCCCTGAAGAAGAAAGCGCAATCATTCTGGTGAATACAGCAATCACATGGGTAGAAATCTATGAATAATAAAAGGAGATATAAAATGAAGATGTTCAAAGTAGTCCAAATAACACTCTTCCTGTTAATGGTTTATATGTTAATCTTACCTGAAAAAGGAAATGCCATACCGGCCTTCGCCAGAAAGTATAAAATTTCCTGTAATACCTGCCACACCGTTTTTCCTCGTTTAAAGGCCTATGGTGATGAGTTTGCCGGTAATGGTTTTATTATGAAAGAAAAAGAAAATAAACGGGATTATTTAACTGCCGGCGATGATTTATTGTGGCTAAACAAAGATTTCCCCATTGCCGCCCGCATGGAAATGTTTGCCACACATGACCAGGGGAAAGATGTCGAAAATGATTTACAGGCTCCCTGGGGAATTAAATTACTTTCAGGTGGCACAATTTATAAAAGTATTGGCTACTACTTTTATTTCTATTTATCAGAAAGAGGTGAAGTTGCCGGCATTGAAGATGCTTATATCCATTTTGATAACATATTCGAATCGAATCTGGATATCATGGTCGGGCAATTTCAAACGTCGGATCCACTGATGAAGCGCGAATTGCGTTTGACGTATGAGGATTATGAGATATATAAAACAAATATCGGCTATTCCAATATCAATCTGACTTACGACCGGGGTGTAATCTTGGCGTATAGCCTAGAGCAGACAGGCACAGATATTATCGCCATGCTGGTCAACGGAAACGGTAAACCGGAAGCCGTCAACCGCAAACTGGATAGTGATAACTATAAAAACATAGGCTTTCGGGTCAATCAGAGTCTGGGTGATTTTATGACCATCGGCGGCTTTTATTATTCAGGAAAAGAAAATTATGCAGATTCCAGCAGAACTAACGAGGTATCTTATATTGGACCTGATATTAGTATTGGTACCAGTTTCGCGGAACTGACCGCGCAATATCTCTACAGAAAAGACACCAATCCGGCGTTTCTGAATGTCTCTTCCGATATTAAAACAAACGGGTATATTATTGAGCTACTGGTTGCTCCCGATATTGATAAATCTGATTATTATTTTACAGGATTATATAATCTCATCGATTCGGATATATACAAATATGAGACTGCCACGCTGAGTTTTACTTATCTTTTAGCCAGAAACCTGCGCCTGATGACAGAATATACCCGCGACCTTACAGCAGAACGAAACCGGTTCGTAATGGGAATTATTGGTGCATTTTAAGGATTATTTTACCGACCGTTTACTGATAAATCCTGAACATCCAGCCTTTGGGGGATACGATTGAAAAATAGATGGAACGCACTCTCTTTCATTTTATTCTTTATGCTCATCTGCAGCGGTTATGCGCATCATCGCCCGATGATATCAAAAGATTATATAGAACCACCACCAACTATCGATCCCGGTCCCCATGCCGCCCTGATCCGGGTGAAAGTTATCGATGCCTTTACGGGTAAACAGATAAGCGCAACCGCCTGTGTCAATGATGGCGAACAGGAACCGGATCATGACCCCTATCAAAAATTTAGTTTAAGGCGCGCCGCTAACCGCCAGAAAGGTCCTATCCGTTTCCGACCGCTCAACTATTATTTTTATACCGACGGTCACTTTGAGATAAGAGTACCGCCCGGAGCGGCAACGTTAGAATTGATGAAAGGTTATGAGTACCAGCCAGAAACGATAACAATCGATACAGCGCCTGATGAAACCATCGATCTGATTGTTAAAATGGAAAAAGCTATAGATATGGGATCTCACGGCTGGTATTCCGGAGATACGCATATTCATATGGATCGTACCGGAAATAACGATGATACCCTGCTGACTATCACCTCGGCAAAAGATATCCGTTATGCTTATCTGTTGTCAATGAATACCGGAGGATATGACCGGGGTAATACCTATGAATCCTGGTTGCAGGAAAAAGGGCTGGGAGACCGTTCGGTTGCCGGCAAGGGACCCTATTTTATCTCTTCGGGACAAGAATATCGGACCGATCATCTGGGGCATATTTCGCTGATTATGCCCAATGAATATGTATCGGGTATTGGACACACCGAAGATACGGATCTCGGTCCCTCTCTTGGTGTTATTGCCGACCAAACCCGTGAACAGGAAGGATTCGTGGGATTGTGTCATGGGGGTTATCATCACCAGGAAGCCGATGGGGTTTTACTGGGCGATAAAATGGATTTCCTGGAATTACTCCAGTTCGGCGGATACCGCAGTCTGGGACTGGATGGTTGGTATGATTTTCTGAATATTGGTTTTCATCTACCTATTGTCGGTGCCTGTGATTTCCCCTATACGCGGGAGCTGGGCAGTGAAATGACTTATGTATGGAGTGACAAAGTACCGACACCACGCACATTTGCTGAAAAACTGGCCGAAGGAAATAGCTTTGCCACATCGGGTCCGATGCTTTTTTTAGAAGTTTCCCATCGAAAACCAGGCCAGATCATTACTTTCCCTGCCGGAACGGATACAACCCTCAGTGTTAATATCAATGTTAAAAGTCATATCTATCCGGTACGCTATTTGGAACTTATCGTCAACGGTCGGGTTGTCGAACGGGAAATGTTTGCTCAGCTGAAGAGAAGTGGTCAATGGCGATTCAATTTACCGGTGAAGGGGAGTTGTTGGGTAGCAGCGAGAACATATGCTGAAGCGGGAACGGAAGCTCACACTAATCCCGTTTATATCTATGTTGGTCATCAGCGACCTTTTAATCGAGACAGCGCCCGGAATATTATCGCCCGCCTCGATGGATCGATAGAATCCATACCCAATCCGGAAATCGTCGGGCAACTGTTGGAACTGCAGGAGCAACTGTTCAGTCTCCTGGACGGCCGCAGATCTCTGTTGCCATTCCCAAAAATCGAGTCAAAATGAGCGAGATCTGTTTGTAATAAAATTAGCCACAGAGGCACAGAGCACTCAGACTTATTAATTTATAATAATTTTTCAACCACGAAGCCCACGAAGAATACGAAGATCTAATAATTAATTTGTTTAAAACTTCGTGCCCTTCGTGTGCTCTGTGGTTATGTATTTTTTACTTTTATTACCTCGAAATAGAAGGCGGCGCGGCAGCGGGCGCACTGCCCCACTGCTTATTAGGTTCTGCACCCATCTCAAAAATCAATGCCCCCCCGTTTACAATATCTGAATGAGTAATCCAGGGTCGATTCAGCGGACGCCCGTCTAATATTGCCGACTGGATATATTTATTTTCCAGGGAAACATTATGTGCTTTCACAATAAATTTACCCGCTGGATAAGGGTGATCCAGATTGATAACTACCTCTTCAAAAAGCGGTGATCCAATCACATAGATATTTGAGCCGGGACAGACAGGATAGAATCCGATCGCACTGAACACATACCAGGAGGAGAGAGATCCCATATCGTCATTGCCACAGATACCGCCGGGTCCGGTGCGATAGAGCATGTCCATTATTTGACGCACTCTCTCCTGTGTTTTCCATGGGGCACCGGCGTAATCATAGAGATAGGCCACATGATGGGATGGCTGATTTCCATGAACATACTGTCCAATGGTGCCGACAACTCCCACATAATTAGGACCGGTAATCTCGGCACTCATTGTAAAACAGGTATCCAGTTTACCGATAAATCTTTCCCGACCGCCTAGCAGATTGATCAGACCGGTTACATCATGGGGAACCGACCACAGATATTGCCAGGCATTCGATTCGGTAAAATGACGGTTTGGCCGCACACCGACCCAAAGGGGATCAAAGCAACTATAGTAAGAATGCTCACCATCGGTGATAATTTCCGGCGGCTGCTCACATAATTCAAGCCAGGAGCCATCTAATTTACGTGGACGCATAAACCGCGTACCCGGATCAAACACATTTTTATAATAACCGGCCCTTTTCATAAACAGTTGATTCTCATCTTCCTTACCAAGATCACGGGCCATCTGGGCGATACACCAGTCATCGTAAGCCAATTCCATAGTATTCGGTACCGATTCGGTGGTCTTATCGGCAGGAAGATAACCCAGTGATTTGTAATATTTTAAACCATACCTTCCATTGGTGGAATCGAGCGATTCCGGCGGAAGTCCCATCGCTTTTTTTCGCATGAAATTATAAAGAAGATCTGCATCAAAATCCCTGAAACCTTTCCTGTAGGCATCAACGATAATCGGCACCAGGTGGTCTCCAACCATACCCTGTCCAAAATTATTTCGAATATGTTGTGCAGGCAACCAGCCGTAATTCTTGCATTTAGACTGTATGGATTTTAGCATATCATTAACATGCCCGGGTTCAATTAAAGTCATTAAGGGATGCTCGGTCCGGAAAGTATCCCAGGCCAGAAATGACGGAAAAAAATCATACTTTTCAGCCGTATGAACCTTCCCGTCTATCCCGAAATAGCGGCCATCGACATCATTGGATATATATTGAGCCACCAGGGCATGATAGAGGGCAGTATAAAATATTTGTTTCTGATCTTCCGTACCCCCTTTTATTGTAATTTTCTGCAGCTTACGATTCCAGACATTTCTGGCTTCCATTCGCACCCGATCAAAATCCCAATCCGGAATTTCGCTCTGTAAATTTTTTCGGGCTCCTTCGATGCTGACGAAGGACAAACCCACCTTTACCAGAACAACCTCCTCGGCAGATGTACGATAGTTTATAAACAGTCCGATAGATTCACCGGATTCGGCTGTTTTGTATGGATTTAACTTCTCCTCAGATTCCGGTTTCTGGTATAAATTATCCCAGGTGCCAAAGGCAGCAAAAGGCTTGCTAAACTCTGCTACAAAATAGATAATGGCACCCTGGCCGAATTTAAAGCCTTCAATCTGCGTATTGCTTAACACTTTTAGATGTGACTTTTCTTCCGGGAGTTCACCGATGACATGGCCAAGATCAACCAGGATATGCGCATTATCCGCTTTGGGAAAAGTATAGCGATGAAATCCAACCCGCGGCGTTGCGGTTAATTCTACTTTGATATTGTAATCTTTAAGATGGACCGTATAGTAACCCGGTGAGGCCGTCTCATCGGCATGGTCAAACCGGGACCGGTATCCGGCATCGGGATCGTCCCTTGGACCGGGTATGGTCTGAATTTCATAACCAATGGTCGGCATTATCAAAATATCGCCCATAATCGCCGCTCCAGCACCACTTAAATGGGTATGGCTGAAGCCCATGATCGAAGTAGTTTTATAGTAATAGCCTGAACTATAATCCCAGCCAACATTATAAACATCGGGACTGAGCTGAACCATTGCAAAGGGAAGTGCCGGTCCGGGGAAGGTATGGGCATAAAAGTCGGTACCGATAAACGGATCAACATAATCGACCGGTTCTTTTGAATAGGCAAGACCGAAAAATAGTAGTCCTGCCGTCAATGCTATTGATAGGATTCGAGCTGTTATTCGATCATATTTCACGGTATTTTCCTTATTGTTAATATTGTTTTAAACCGTAAAGACGCCAGGAGAATGCAAAGTTCGCAAAGAGTATCAATATTTTATAACCACGAAGCGCACGAAGCACACGAAGTTTTTATATTTATATAATCTTTGTGTAAACTTTGCTTTAGATAAAAGAATAGTCATTATAATATCTTCGTGACCTTCGTGGACTTCGTGGTAAAAGATATTTATATGTTCTAATTAGAACGGCCAGAGGCCGTCGCTCGCCCGAAGGGTGAGCCCTAGGTTCTCTGTGTGCTCGGTGGTTCAATAAAAACCATAGATTCGCCCTGTAAATGACGTCTTTTACAATCCTCAACAATTTCTAAAAGTAATATTGACTCAAAAATTGGCTGTAAATATTCTTACTTTGATGTTCTATTTATCTTATATTATTCACAAGTTAAAGATACTTATTTTAGCCATTCGCAACAATTGTTAAATTTATTTCAGATACTTTTAATCCGACAGGTAAAACTGGTGCGGAGGTTAGTGTTTCTTTTTATCGGGTAGTATCATTACCTCTCAGGTTATAAAAATGATTATTGTAATAAAATAATACCTTACCAATATCATGTATAATAATATCAACTCAACCATACAGGCCGACGATGTCATCGACATACACGTGCACATTGGCGGTCCTGCCGCTGAAAATGAGAAGATGTACTATTGGTCGAAAAAATTTACAAATTCTTTAACCTTTGAATCGATGAAACTGGCCACCCGACTAAGTACCACCCAGCTGACCGGGTCCCGTTATTTAAGTTTACTCCATACCCAGATACTTCAATCTAAAAATATAGATAAATTGGTATTATTAGGACTGGATGAGGTCTATTCTGAAGATAATCAGGTAATAAAAGACTCTACCCATTTGTATACGTCCAATCAATACCTGGCCCATATCGCCCAGATCTATGACTGCTTTTTGTATGGTTGTTCCGTACATCCCTATGCGCCTGATGCTATTGAAAGATTATGGCATTGTGCCAGAAACGGTGCAGTCCTCTGCAAATGGATACCTTCTTCCCAGGGCATCGATCCGACCCATCCATTGGCCGTGGCCTTTTATAAAGCCCTGGCCAAATTAGGTCTGCCACTCTTGCTCCATGTCGGTCCGGAGGAAGCCATTCCTACCAATTTAAATAAGGAAGATGAATTGTTATTTAATGCCGCTGCCGGATATTATGGGAAAAACCCGGGAGATGGCATATCTCTGGCCATTGATGCCGGAGTGACGGTTATCGTTGCCCATTGTGCCACCCCGATTGGTCCACTGCTTGACATGAACAATTCCTACTGGGAAGATGTCTTTAACAAACTTCTGGATCGGGTAATTCTCGATTACGCAGATCTACCGATATATGCCGATTTATCTGCATTATGCCTGCCCGGGCGATTAAGGTATGTGAAAAAAATAATACCCCTTGTCAAGGATGCACCGCATAAATTTTTATTCGGCAGTGATTACCCGGTCCCGATTATATCACTAAGCGGTGGCAAAGGATTGGAAGAAATTCTTGATGCCCTGGGGTGGCTGGCCAGCCGCGCCCTGCCATCGAACGATCTGGATAAAAATTACAGACTGCTGCGCTCAATTTTTCCGGAAGAAACGTTTACTGCTTCTACCAAAGTCCTGAGAAATCCGCAACAACCGGTTCCGGAATTAAAAAAATATCTGGCATCATTAGGATTAATCCGCAAACCGATTTTCTGGTTGAAGGAAAAAATAACACCTTTAGTAAAATGATACAAATGATATACCACCGAGTATCATGCCAGTGGGTTGAAAATCCGCCTCCTAGCGGGTGGATCCCCGCCAAAGGGCAGACAGGGATCGCCGGGGCGATAAGCAAATATATTTCTAGCCTGGATAAATAATTTCTCGCCCGTCTGCTCCACGTCTGCGCCGGGCAGGCCGGGCAGGCCGGGCGAGAGATTTTTACAAATGGATCAAACTGATGAATATCTTTGTTTGCGGCCTTGGGCTGCGTTATGAATCGGGCAGGATATTAACTTAATCATGAGGGATGCGATATTTAAGTTTTATAAAGTACTGCCAAGACAGGTCCCCGGGTTTTATGGTCATTTCCGAACTTTCCTGATTCAAAGACCAATGACGTAATTTCTCCTTCATTAATAAATATGATGATTAATCCATTAACCACGAAGTACTCGAAGGGCACGAAGAAATTATTTAATATATTTCCTTTTAATCGCATATCTCCCCTATTTAAATATTCAAAATTTTTCTTAAATTAATACATATCGCAGCTCAGGGCTGCAAACAAATATCAAATTACAAATGACAAAATCCAAATAATAACCAATTTCAAAAGCACCAATACCCAAATTTGTTTGACTGAATATTTGAATATTGTAATTTGGTATTTATTTGATATTTGTGATTTGTCATTTGTTATTTGTTATTTGTTATTTCAAAAATTTTGCTAAAATAACAAAGTTTTTAGATACAATAGCATACACGATTGAATCATTAGAATGATTTTTCATTTTAATTGTTTCTGTTTTCCATATAAATTTCCATATCTGTCGATTAAAAAGAAAGAATACCATGCGCTATCAGTGGATAATCTTTGATGCCGACGGCACTTTATTTGATTATCATCTTGCTGAGATGAAGGCATTTAAAGATGCTTTTAACTATTTTGGCGTAAAATTTGAATCCGAATATCTGGATACGTATCATCAATACAATCAACAGGTGTGGAAAGATTTTGAGCAGGGAAAGATCACGATCAATCGTTTAAAGATCAAACGATTTGAACAGCTTGTTCAAAAAATAGGAATCAGTATAAATCCTGGTGAACTTAGTGAACGATATTTATATTATCTATCCCGGGGTACACAATTGATCGATGGTACCGAAGATGTTCTTAAAAAACTAACCGGTAATATCGGAATGATACTGATGACTAACGGTATTAAAGAAGTTCAGAGATCGAGACTTGGCCTATCAACCATTGGGGATTATTTTTCTGATATCATCATATCCGACGAGGTTGGTGTGGCCAAACCGGATAACAAAATATTTGAAATCGCTTTACAAAGAATGTCGGTGACAGACAAAAAGACCATATTGATGGTTGGTGATAATTTAGGATCAGATATTAAGGGCGGCCGTGATTTTGGGATAGATACCTGCTGGTATAATCCAAATCAGTGGGCAAGTGATCCTCTTATCCCGGCAAATTATGAAATTAAAGTTCTCCGGGATATATTACCGATTATCGGCTTTGGATAAATGACCCACCCCGTCTCGCTACGCTCGACGCCCCTCCCTGCAAGCAGGGAGGGGCCGGGGGGGGGAGGGTCAGAATTTTTTTATTTGCAGCCTTGGGCTGCGGTATGAATAGACCAAGTTAGAATTCTAACTGTTTTTTTGTTGTTTTTACACTAACAGAAATTACAAGATGAGATCGGGCGAGCTGAAAGGAGTATTAAAATAAATGTCCCTATGGAAAACAACAGCAACGATTCAGGATTTAGATGACCTGTGTAAACACTCGATGGTTTCTCACCTGGGAATCGTATTTACCGATATCGGTGAGGATTATATTTGTGCCAAAATGCCGGTCGACAATCGCACCGTTCAACCGCATGGTTTGTTACATGGTGGGGCCTCTGCTGCTTTGGCTGAAACGCTGGGAAGTATTGCCGCCAATTTATGCGTCGATAACACCAAAAAAGTATGTGTCGGCCTGGGAATAGATGCCAGCCATGTCAGATCAGCCCGTAATGGTTATGTTTCCGGTATAACAAAACCGATACATATTGGCGGTTCTACCCAAATCTGGGAAATTCGGATAACCGACGAAAAAAATGCACTCATTTGTATATCCCGGTTGACGATGGCGGTATTATCCGTGAAAGGACGAAATACGTAGAGCGTAGCACGTTGAGCGTAATGGGCAGGAAGAGAAGAGAGAGAAGAGAGAAGCGAAAAGAGTGTAGGGGCGGGTCTCTGTGTCCGCCCGTTAATCCAGGGTACAATATATGTAGGGGCATGGCGTGCCATGCCTGAAAAATGGAGCGATTAACAGTAAACAGACAACCAATAGGAAAATGAATTTAGTAATCAGAGAATTTGAAGCAAAGGATCATTCAGTCGTTATAAAATTGTGGGAGAGTCTCTTTAAAAATGACCCGCCCTGGAATGACCCGGCATCTATCATCAAGAGAAAACTGGCCTTTCAATCAGAACTATTTCTGATAGGAGAAGATAATCGAAGAGTTGTTGCCACAGTTTTGGGCGGCTATGATGGATTCCGGGGATGGGTGTATCATTTGGCGGTAGATACAGATAAACGCCGGATAGGCATTGCCCGGCAGATGATGAATGCCATTGAGAAAAAATTAAAGGACCTTGGTTGTATTAAGATCAATCTTCAGATCCGCTCCTCAAATTTGGATGTTGTTGCTTTTTATGAAGCCATTGGTTATTCTAAGGAGAATCATATCAGTATGGGAAAACTAATACAGTAATTATATAAAAGGAGTGAATGTATGTCTTTTACGTTTGAAGAGTTAAAAAAGAAAACTGTAGCAGAAATGCGGGAGATTGCCGCTGGTTTGGGTGAAGAGGGAGTCCAAGGCTATACACAATTGAACAAAGAGCATCTTCTGGAAGCCATTTGTAATGCACTGAATATTGATATGCATGTCCACCATATAGTTGTCGGTGTCGATAAGGCAGCCATTAAATCACAAATCAAACAATTCAAAAAAATGCGTGATGAGGCTATCTCATCAAAAAATCATGAACAGCTAAAACGGGCCCGTCGTAAAATAAGGGACCTTAAGAAGGCTTTACGTAAGGCAACCGTTTAAAATCAAACCGATAGTATTTAATAAAAACAACTGCGTGGTGAATTCAAAAACCGAATGGGTGACGGGTGTATGCCCTTAAAAACCATTGATGTTGGATTTAAGGAATATTGAAATTTTAACCAAATCAATGCTTTAATCGGAATTCATGTATCCAGGCCAGCTGAAAATCTAAGGTGGGGAAAATGGCATATCCCCGAACCTATATAATAAATGATGCTCTACAGGTATTGATAGCGTGCGATGTCAAAAAAGATTTGGAAAACTCTGGCTCCCTATTATCCCTTTTTACGTGAAAATCCGATTTCCTTCCCTTTCTTGCGTTTAGAAACGCAAGCCATTCATTTATTACTTTCGGAGATATCGGACCTGACCCTAGATTATGTCTGCGATCTCGGCACCGGGCGTGGCCACAGTCTCAAATACATCCCGGACTATGCCAAATTGAAATTGGGTATAGATGATTGTTTTGAGATGATGTACCTGACCAAAGATCAATTCCCAAATATATTATTTACACAGGCCAATGCCCTTCAAATGCCCTTTCATCATTCTACATTCGACCTGATTCTCAGCATTGGACTACTCGAGTATATCCGCGATGCCAACCAACTGTTATCCCAATTACATAATGCACTAAAAGTCAATGGATACTTATTAATCACCAGTTCTCCGCCCAACCTGTTCACCTATCTTCGCTTTCTTAATGGTCACAGAATTTTTGCCAGACATCCGAAACGTTTAGAAACTCAGTTTAAATACAATCAGTATAAAATTATAGCAAAGGAAACTACTATTCTGCAACATATCTATCTTCTCCAGAAATATGAATAAACTAATACAGCATTATACACTAGCCTGAATCATTCGCCACAAAGGACTCAAGCGTAGATAACTTAAATGATAACATATGGTTATAAGAATTAACACAATAAATATAAAATTTACAATATATATATTAAGAATTTTGTAAATGCAATAAATTCATATAATTAACTCTGTGAACTCTGTGGTTTATGAATTAATCAAGCTAAGTGGAAATCAGAAATAAAATATGATAGGATTTCTCTAAAAATAATTATTCAGAGAAAGCAGCGGATATCAGTGACTAGTTGCTCATTTCCTAACCGATGTATTGGTCGGGGCCATACTCGGAAGTGCCGTTGGCTATCTGATTCCCCGTTTTCATGAAGTGAAAGAGACGAATGATGACCTTCAGTACCCGGATCTTCGAATTAGAAAACCCTTATTTTCTATACAATTTGCCTTCTAATAGAAAAGAGAAAAATGAAAAGCGAAACGTAAGAGGATCTTTTATCAAAGAGCGAGAATAAAATATCACTTTATTTTCGCTTGATTTCCTGAATAGTAATAGCACTCACGAAAATGATAGATGGAAACAGGCGACGTTAAAATAAGAAATTTAAAACTTCAGAACACTAAAAAGGAAGCATGGACATGACGCGCGGGTTAAGAATAGTTGTAATTATCTCACTTCTTCTCTTAATTTCATTTTCCTGTAAACAGGAGGACAGACTCAAGACTGACAAGCGCATTACGATTGCTATCATCAATCCGAGTATCGAATCACTGGATGGAATTATTAGTCTTGTTGAGAATGGAATATTAAACATCCCGGGACTTTTGTTAGTTGCCGTTTGTTATACCGCAGCCGAAAGAGATTTTGTTCCTGTCGAAAATTATATTATGGACGATGAAGAGGATCTTTTTCACTTTGAGAGAATAGAGGGTGATCTGAATCCTGACAACCTTTTTGAAAATAATTCTCTAAGCAATCATTTTCGCCGCTTATTTTCACAGACTGACGGGATCATATTTTTAGGAGGAGACGACATTTCGCCCTCTGTTTATGATGAAAAAACCAGATTAATTACAAATATCATTACACCGTACCGGCATTATTTTGAACTTTCTTTCTTATTCCATCTGATCGGCGGGAGTCAAAATGAAACGCATGTACCTTACCTCGAAGAGAATCCTGATTACCCTGTTATCGGATTCTGCCTGGGAATGCAAACCATGAATGTGGCCAGTGGTGGTAACATGTATCAGGATATTCCTTCTGATATTTATGGTCTTAAATATGTAGAAGATGTTCTTTCTTTAGAGCCCAATCAAATTCATAGAAATTATTGGCAGAATCTTTGGCCCGATGATGATATGATTACAGCAAATTTTCATCAAATAATCCGAATAAAAAATCATTCATTTTTTAATGAGTTATTATGGACAGAAAATCCGACACCCTACGTTTACAGTTCTCATCACCAGGCGGTTAATAGTTATGGAAAACACATGGAGGTGGTAGCAACGTCGATGGATGGGAAAGTCCCTGAGATTATTGTCCATGGAAAATATAAAAATGTATTTGGTGTTCAATTTCATCCGGAAATTCCGGAACTTTATTCAGAAAAGGCCGAACCCATGAAATGGAATCCTGAAGATTCAATTCTCATATCTTATCATGATTTCTTAAATGAAAACAATAGCCTCACATTCCATAAGGCTTTTTGGAATAAAGTTGGTCAATTATTTACAGGAAAAAATTAGCTCGCAGATCACTGTAGTATTCCGCATTAATTTGAAAATAACAAATGAAAAATTACAAGTATTAATTTAATTCCGATTTATAATTTCAGAATTTCACTTGTGTAATTCATCTCTCGCGGAGAGGCAGAGTTTATTATCCACGGATTATCCGTCGAAGCCGGATAATTCGTGGAAAATTTCTTTTAAAATATCACATTCATTTAAAAAGGAGACATCGTCTACACCAATGATGAATTCCCAATCGGCACAATCCGGTTTTACACTGCGGGCTGTTCTTATAGCGATTGCTCTGTCTCTCTTTCTTCTCATGAGCACTTCATATATCGCTATTAAACTGGGAGCAGCCCCCTGGCCGATTATATTCTCGGTCATTGTTTCTACAGCAATCATTAAAACGTTGAATCGGCGACGGGAAATCAATATTCATGAGATCAATGTGGCCCAGGCCGGCGGAAGTATCGGCGGATTGATCGCTGCCGGCGTCATCTTTACACTTCCCGGAATTCTATATTTAAACAGTTATAAGGGTTTCTCGATCGCCTTGCCCGAGCCCTGGGAATTGGGACTGATGATTGCCACTGCTGGTGTTCTCGGTATTATATTATCCGTACCACTGAAATACACCTTTATTGATGAGGAGGAACTTCCTTTCCCTGCAGGTACGGCCGGTGCGGAGTTACTAAAAGTAGGGCAATCGGGTGGTAAGCCTCTGTTTTTACTTGTTATACTCGGATCTTTGATAGGTATATTTACGCTGCTGAGGGATGTCTATTTTCCTGCCGGTTTTATGATCTCCGCTTTAGGTTCTCTTGGTATCGTGGTGACGCTTTTACCTCTGCCAATCGCTATGGGTGCAGGTTTTATCCTTGGTCCGCGACCAGGTTTTTCCTGGTTCTCCGGTGCTGCTATCGGGTGGTTGTTGATCGTTCCGATTCTATATCTTACAGGGATAGATCTCGATCTGGCCGGAAATTACATGAAAAGTCTGGGTATGGGTATGGTATTAGGCGCAGGGGTAAGTTTCTTCCTTACCTATGTTTTCCCCCGTTTTCGGCATATATTTCAACCATTTTTTTCAGGCACTAGCAGAATTAAGTATGTGCTGCCCTGGATTCTTCTGTTCGGTTTGCTCAGTCTCTTTTTAAACAGTGTTCCCCTTTTTGCTTCCCTGTTAACCTTAGCCGGTTTATGGGCAATGGTGGCCGTTGCTGCCCGGATGACCGGTGAAACCAATATCGATCCACTGGAACAGTTTGGTATATTTGTTACTGTTTTGATTGCAATGCTCTACCAGGCGATAAGTCTATCATTACCGTTATATTCGTTATTCATGATTGCCACCTTTGTAAGTGTTGCCTGTGCCATTGCCGGTGACGCCGGTCATGATTATAAATCAGCCGCTATCATTGGTACCAGATTTTTTGACATTATAAAAATTGATCTGATCACAGTCGTTGTCAGTGGTTTTACCGCTCCTTTTGTGTTTGAGATTATCTGGGAAGCTTTCTCGGGTATTCTGTTCACGCCGGCCATGCCTGCACCACAGGCCCGTTTGGTTGCCGGGAGTATTATTGGTTTCGAGCATCCGATGATATTTCTAATCGGTTTTATTATCGCCTTTATCGGAGAATTTTCCAATAAATTCTTTTCTGAAAAATATAAAAATCGATTGTTATGGATGCCTTTTGGGATTGGATTGTTTTTGGGACCGGGATTGGCCTTACCCATCGCGATCGGATCAACAGTTCGTTACTGGATGGATAAAAAGTATCCTGCCTATTATCATTCCGGAATTCTAATGGCCGCCGGCATTATGGGGGCTGAAGGGATCGCCGGTTTCAGCGCCGGTGCTTTAACCATTTCAGGCTTGAGTTTCCCGATCAGTTCGCTGATCCTGGTCATATTTTTTGTGATTCTTTTTGTTATCGGGATGGTAATGTTTATAAAAAAATATCGTGGGTTAAATAGAAAATAATTACTAGCTATATCATATGACTCATGCAATTTTATTATATCAAATCATTAGTGTCCGGTTTAAAAAAAATGATTCAATTAAGGATTAAAACTCATCCCCCAACCCCTTCTCTTAATAAGAGAAGGGGAGCAAAATAGGATATATTCTTCCAAATGTTTCCCCCTCTCCTCTCAGGAGAGGGGGCCAGGGGGTGAGGTTGGAGCCAAAATCCATAATTTACATACTCATCCCCAAGCCTGCGTCTAAGCCGCATTTTCAACCTTCTCTTGAAAAGAGA
>CAZBBC010000085.1:4681-19062 GCA_964489835.1 uncultured Calditrichota bacterium | reverse complement strand
TCCTCTGTAACGGTATCGAACAATAATATACGATCCGCATTGAAAGCCAATTCTACTTGTTTTCCTGGCTTAAAACTTTGATATGATGGTGTCCTCATACAATAGCTATTTTTATCATCACTGAAATAAACATAAATCTCGTTTCCAACAGGTTCAACCACATCAACTTTAATTTGATGTGACAACTTCAGACTGTTCGATTTTATCAGGTCACCGGTTAAGATGTCTTCCGGGCGTATTCCAAGACTAACATTTTTTCCAGTATGATGTCTAATCTTGTTATATATTTTCATTGGAAGATCAATGGTAAATGCCTCAGCAACAAATTGCCTCTCAACTTCTGAACTGAGTCGACCTTCAAAAAAATTCATTGCCGGACTACCGATAAATCCGGCAACAAATTTATTCTCTGGATTATTGTAGAGATCAAGTGGAGAAGCCACCTGTTGAATGACTCCTTCCTTTAGAACTACAATCTTTGTGCCCATTGTCATGGCTTCAATCTGGTCATGGGTGACGTAAACCATGGTAGTCTCCAGTTTTTTATGGAGACGATTTATCTCTATCCGGGTTTGAATCCTTAATTTTGCATCCAGATTCGATAGGGGTTCGTCAAATAAGAAGACTTTTGGTTTCCTAACAATCGCACGGCCAACAGCAACCCGTTGTCTCTGGCCTCCTGAAAGAGCTTTCGGCCTTCTATCTAAATAATCTTCAATATTTAAAAGAGCGGCTGCGTTTGTTACTCTATCCTTGATGTCATCTTTGGGTGTTTTACGCAACTTGAGGCCAAACGCCATATTTTCGTAAACGCTCATATGGGGATAAAGGGCATAATTCTGAAAAACCATTGCAATATCACGGTGTTTGGGTGGGACATCGTTTACAACCTTGCCATCGATTAAAATTTCACCTTCAGTTATTTCTTCAAGACCAGCGATCATTCTTAATATTGTAGATTTTCCGCAACCGGAAGGACCGACAAGTACAACAAATTCCTTATCTTCGATCATCAGGTTCGCTTTTCTAACCGCTATTACATTATTCTCATAGACTTTAGATACATCTCTCAACTCGACAGCAGACAAAATTTCTCCTTTCTTAAATCAATTTTTGTCTATTGCAGGCATTCGTATAAGATATTTCGTGACATCGAAAACTCATTTTCATTTGTGCTGTGCAAAAGGCAGGATATTGGAAAGATTATAAAATAATACAATTAAATAACTCTAATTGCAAGAATGAAGAATGAAGAATAAAAATTTTTTAATAAAATCTTGACAATGATTTTAAAAAAACTCATGTTTATAAAAATGATTGAGATTATTATTTACAGAAAAATTGGAATATTATAGAGACTAAGGAATAAGATGAAAATTATTGACTTCCAACAAAAAAATTACGGGGTGTATTTGTTTCTTGTTTTCGCTTTATGTGTCGGGTTATTGAAATCCGGCTTGTCGGCGGAGACTATGGCCCGGTTTACACTTTCAACGGAACAACAAATTAACGAAAATACCCCGATTTGTATATCTTTGGAAGGCCTTCCGATATCACTACCCACGGTCTCATTAAGATTGGAACGGATTGACAAGTCCGGTCGGTTCCCGGTCCCGTCTCAAATAGAACCGGGGAGTCCGGCGAAATTGTGGTGGATCCTTGACGATGCCTTAGCTGCAGGTGTGAAGCAGCAGTATGAACTGGTTAATGGAAAAGTGGTGGATGCCCCCTTCGTCCAGCTGCGTATGAATGACCGTACATTGGAATTGGGACAGGGTAACCGGCAAGCGATACGTTTTCAATATACACCCATGCCACCGCCGCCGGGTCAGGATCTATTGTATACCCGGAGTGGATTTATCCATCCCATCTGGTCACCCGGAGGGAAAGTATTAACACGTATTCACCCCAGTGATCACATCCATCATATGGGATTTTGGAATCCATGGACGAATACGGAATTCGAAGGACGTCATGTGGATTTCTGGAATTTGAAAGAAGGGCAGGGAACGGTCCGTTTTGTGAAATTCAATTCAACAATGACAGGCCCGGTATTTGCCGGATTTGAGGCCTTTCAGGAACATGTCGATCTTTCGGCCCCGGAGGGTGAAAAAATTGTACTGAATGAATTATGGGCGGTCCGGTTGTGGACACAATCAGAAGCGACAGAATCTTATTTTATTTGGGATTTTACCACCACGCAGTCCTGTGCCTCTTCCAGCCCGTTGACGCTGAAAAAATACCGCTATGGTGGATTTGGATTCCGGGGAACGTCCGATTGGAATGAAAAGAACAGTAATTACCTGACTTCGGAAGGAAAAACACGGGAGGATGGTAACGGAACCCGGGCCCGCTGGTGCAATGTTTATGGGATGACTGATAAAGGTCCGGCCGGGGTTATTTTACTGAGTCATCCGGGTAACCATGAATTTCCCGAACCAATGAGAATCTGGCCCCAAGGGGATATTTTTTTTGGTTTTTGTCCGGTTGTATATAATAACTGGATAATGGTACCGGGGCAGGATTATGTGAGAAAATATCGCCTGATTGTTTATGACGGGACACTCACCACTGAGCAGGCAGAAAAGTTCTGGCAGGATTTTACCCGGACGCCTGATATTGAAGTACATTGGCATTTTCAGTGAGAAAATCACAACAATGAATGAAAAAACTATTGACGGCAAAAAAATTACGCGCAGAAATTTTTTAAAAAAGTCGGCAATTTCAGCATCTGCCGCTTTCAGTATACCCTATTTTATACCTGTATCTTTGAAAGATGATGTATCTCCGTCGAATAAAATCACGACAGGTAGAAAACCATTGGGTTTTCTGCCTTACCGATCCGGATATTTCTCAGGTGGCAACGCTTGCCCTTTACGGTGCTTTTGATTATACTTTACCTGCAGCCTTGAATGGACCGCAGTTTATCAGTAGGAGTGTCCTTAAAAACCGTTGATTCCCCATAACGGTTATTTAACAGTGCCGCAAGGAAATGGCCTTGGCATTGAGGCTGATGAAGATAAAATAAAAGAAATCCAGGTGAAAATGTTAAAGGAAAAATCCTCTCACAACGCCGCATTCTAATGTGCGTAATGTGCAAAGCGCCTGACGATTGAGCGGTTTTGCGAGCATCGCGATCCAAAATATGAAAGGAGTGCTATATGCCTGAAGAATTAAGCGCTGGATGTGCGCGCCCCACGGGTGGACCGGTGGGCGAAACAGTCACTGAAGAAAATGAAGAAGTGCAACATTTAAAGGAGGAGAAATTAACAATGATCCATGTAGGGAAAAAAGCACCCGATTTTACAGCCCCAGCCTATCATCAGGGGAAATTTATAAATGTTCAATTGTCCGATTATTTGGGAAAGTGGACACTGCTCTGCTTTTATCCGGGTGATTTCACCTTTGTCTGAGCGACGGAACTTTCAGCAGTTGCTGAAAAATATCCGGAATTTCAGAAACTTGGAGTTAATATACTCTCAATGAGTATCGATAGTATGTTTGTCCATAAAATGTGGAATGATGATGAATTGTCAAAAATGGTGGATGGCGGTGTGCCATTTCCTATGATGTCTGATGCTGGCGGCAGAGTGGGTAAACTTTACGGTATTTATGATGAGGATGCCGGGGTCGAGAACCGGGGCAGATTCATCATTGACCCTGATGGAATTATCCAGGGGTATGAAGTTTTAACCCCACCGGTGGGAAGAAATGTGAACGAAACCTTTCGCCAGGTTCAGGCCTTTCAGCTGGTCCGCAATTCTAAAGGAGCAGAAGCCGCACCTTCCGGATGGACACCGGGGAAGAAGACCCTTAAACCCGGCATTGCTTTGGTCGGTAATGTATGGAAAGAATGGAAAACAAGCATGGCTTTTGATTAATCTGAAATAGGTGGATTATTATTTGAAACAGTAATAAACAGCCTGGTTTGTTCGAATATTCTCTCGCAGAGCCCCTTAATGCGTGTTGCATATTAGGCTAATTGCCTAACAACATGGCAGCTCTGCGAGAGAATCCAACTATTCTGCGGTACTTATTTTGCCTGAATTTTTAATTGCATTCCTTTAATAACAGCAACTAATAATAAACCCAATCCCAATGTTACCACAACCATGCCACCGGTTGGAAAATCGAGGCTATAGGAAAGATAACTACCGATCAGACTTACTATGACACCGGTGGCCCAACCGATTCCTAATCGTGACAGGAATGTTTTACCGATTAATGTGCCGATAACTGCCGGTACAATTAAAAATCCAAATACCAGTAGAACACCGGCAACCCGCACCGCGAATGTAACCAGTATCCCAAGGAGTGCATAAAAAACAAAATCCCAGAGAACCGGCCTGTCTTCAGGTTTCATCTTTTTTCTGTTTAGTTGACTATATCGCAGCAAGTGATGATGGGCAAGGAAATAAACAGTCCCTAATACCAGGTAAACGATGAGGTAAATGAATACTTCGGTCCAGTTTACCCAAAGCAGATGACCGACCATTAAATCATGCACCTGTTCGTTTCCATGAGGCAGACGGTCTCCGGCAAGGATCACGGCAGCAGCACCAGTGGCATATAAAATACCAATAAATGCCTCCTGAGGAACCAGACCACTCAAGCGTCCCGTTGTAGAAAGTAAAAAAGCAGCAATAAGTGTAAACAATAATGAGATGGCCAGTATATAAGGATTACTGAGTTCATATCCCATAAATACTCCAAAAGACACTCCTAATGCAGCGATCTGTGCCAGGGCAATATCAATAAATATAACCTCCCGCATGATCACATGAATCCCAACATAACCGCAGATACCGACAAGAATAATACACATGCAGATAGCTGGTGCCATAAAAGTTAGAATATCAATCATTTTACCCCCCTTTTCCGCTCACGGTTTTTAATTCGTCTTCCTTCCTCAATATCTTGATCATCACGAGAAGCAATATCTACAAGATGATCAATCATATATCCGATCCAGCTGATATAGTCGCCGGCACCTTCCAGGGCATTAACCTCCCCTGGCAATATGATCAGATGTCCACCCACTTCACTGGCCACTTCCTGGGCTTTGGTAGGTTCTTTCCAGGACGAAATAATAACTATTTTAATTCGTTTCTCCTGCATTAATTGAATGATTTCTTTTTTATGTTGGGGTGTCGGTGGGATACCGGGACGAAGTTCAATATAACCGGCGGAATGTATTCCAAGCCAATCCAACAGATAACTCCAGTGGACATGATAGCAGACCACATCCATACCTTTAAGATCTTTTGCTTTTTGCTCAAACAAATGAATTTTTTCTTCTAATTTTGTTTTGAACCGATCGAAGTTCTGCCGGTAGAAAATTTTATTTTCTGGATCTAATTCTGCTAGTCTTTGGGCGATCAAATCAGCCACACGGATGCCATTATACGGATCCAATAGATAATGTGGATTACCGGCCGGATGAACATCACCCATGCTTCGATCGATTTCACCACGCGGTTTTTCTAATATTTCATCTACAGACAACGCGATTGAAGCATTCAAGTTGCCACGGGATCCTACGGAAACTTCGTCGTTTCTGGCTCCCTGTATTAAGAGAGGCAGCCAGCCTATTTCAAGTTCCAATCCGGAGTAAATCAGAAGATCTGCTTTATGCAATTTAACCATATAACTGGGTTTAGCATCGATGTAATGGGCATCCTGAGCGCCACGGGTAATCGAGAAAACATTGATGTGATCCCGACCCATTTCCTCTGTTATAGAGGCCAGACTGGGCAACGTGGTTACCACGTTTAGTTTAAGAGCAAGTCCGTCTGTGAATCTGAAACCTAAAATCATGAGACAGACTACAATTGTTCTTGAATTCATCTCCATTTTTTGCTCCTTAATATTTATGAGCGGGGTGAGAACCAATGGTAACATTTACCTGGGCCAAGATTTGCTGTTCGGTTTCATTCCCCAATTTTATCCAGTTATATTGTAACCGATAGGCACTGAATTCAGTAGGGACGTAGGCCACAGAACAACTTATTCGTTGACTGTATATGTCTTTTTCCAGATTGTACTTTAAATTGGCCGGGTTCGAGAAGAACCGCTGCAATTCTTTGGAACGACTATACCAATCATATCGCCCCTGAAGCCACCACATAAGACCAACTTGTCCCAGCGTCTGGATAAAAAATCCATGGAGTGGCTGGGTGAGCTGGCCATCAAAATTTAAACGGGCATTGATATATTCCCCCTGTAGTATAAACGACCGGTATCGGCCATATTCTAAAGGTTTCCATTTTAGATGACAATCGATACCCCAAACCTGTGAGAAAATCCGGCTGGTATCCGGACCTATGACATGCGAATTTTCTCCGCCATAATACCGTCCTCTGTTACCGGTTAGCAAAGAACCTCCGAGGCGCAATGAAACTTCATCGGTCACATCCCACATATTATCCAGATGAAAAAGATAAGCAAAATCGTTGTTGGCGTCGCTGTTAAACAGATTTTTATTATTGCCATTTAGAAATCCAACCGTCATATCGCTGTACCAGTCCAGAGGCACAAGATAAGAGGCTTCGATACTCATCTCATTAAGATCCGGGCCAAACACTTGTTCCAGGATCATCGGAGGCTCAGCGAAAGCCATATGATGCAGATGGTAAAGGTTATGTCTGCCAAAAGTGTTCAACATTAAACCTCCTCGAATGATAACCGGTATCGGCATCCGTAAGGTAGTCAGGTAAGCTTCTTCAATCTCCAGACCACTTTCT
Source organism: uncultured Calditrichota bacterium (assembly GCA_964489835.1). Taxonomy (GTDB): domain Bacteria; phylum Calditrichota; class Calditrichia; order JAJRVZ01; family JAJRVZ01; genus CAZBBC01. The sequence goes on along the minus strand of CAZBBC010000085.1, from coordinate 12,319 downwards.
TCTTCCGCGGCAATGGCAATTTTTGATTGAAGATAGACATCTACGTTTGAGGTCATTTCAAGACAAATCTCCTGATAATGAAGACCGGTTTTAAGTCCCCACTCTTCCAACAAAGGTGACGATTTATTGGATGCCATGCCATCGAACAGGCAATTGGCACTGATTGCTGGATTAAAGGCTCGGCTAATTCCGGTGGCCGCAGCATCCGAAACGGTTTGAGCTTTTCCGGCACTGATCCAAAAGGAAAAAAAAATGATTAAAAGAAAATAAGTTTTATACTTTCTCATTGGTGAGCCCCACTGTGAAAAATTTATATTTCCAAGATGATCGTTCCGATTGACAAATAAAAAAGTATCTTATAATAAGATTGTAATATAAAATATATAAGATAAGATTCTAATAGGACGAACAGTTCATTCTGGTTTTGTTTTTAAATGCTTAAGAGGATTAAGAATGAGGGGGAGCCCGAATGGATAGATTTAAATAATAGTATTCTGAATATAAATTATTGGATGAAGTTTCAATCAGGTAAAAAATGATATCGGGGTTAAAACTGATGGTTATATCAGTATCAATACAGACAGGTGTATTAGCAGCAATACAAATCGGACAGTTTGGATCGGGCTCCGCGATGTGGTCGGGATCATCGATAATAGTGGCTAGTTGAATCCCGATCAATCCGGCAACGGTCAGAAGATAAATCGTTTTCAAGAGAATCTTCATAATGGTAATATAACGAAGAATTTTAAAATAGTCTATCAATAATATAAGCAACCGGTTTTACTGAATAAGATCATACCGCAGCCTAAACGGCAAACAATCCAAGGATAAAAAAAATAATCCGTGAAAATCCGTGGATAAAAGTTTTTAGCTATAATAGAATAGCACAGTCAAAGGTTGAAAAAAATTAAAGATAAAATGCCATCTGTTGAGAATGTAAAAAAAGAATCCTAACTTTGTACATATTTTCTTCACGAGTGTCCGGTTAAAACTTAAATAATAATATCTAATTTTATGGATACAGGTTCTATCGTTTTATTAATTCTTGCCGGACTGGTTATTATTACCGGTATGGCTGGGCTTATTCTACCAGTGCTTCCCGGTCCCCTTCTGCTTTTCATCGGCCTGGTTTTGGCGGCATGGGCGGAAGATTTTTTGTATGTCGGTGGTATAACGATTACTGTCTTAGCCCTGATAGCGCTCATGGCCCATGTCATTGATTTTGTTGCCGGTGTGCTTGGTGCCAGAAAATTCGGGGCGCATCGGAGAGCATTGATCGGTGGAGCTATCGGCGCTGTTTTGGGTATATTTTTCGGATTAATTGGCATTATTCTAGGACCGTTTATTGGTGCGGTGCTGGGACAACTATCCGCAAGAAGCGATTTAAAAACCGCCGGACGCGCCGGTCTTGGCACATGGATTGGATTGATATTAGGTACGGCGGTTAAAATAGCGCTTGGGTTTACCATGATCGGCGTGTTTGTCATGGTACGATTTCTTTAAAAAAAAACTGTTTATTCATGATTAATCATAAATACCACGAAGCACACGAACATAAAAAGCAATTAAGAATTTAGAATTAAGAATTTAGAATGAATTTAGAACACCTATCAAGATATCATTTGTATAGTTAAATTCTTAATTATGAATTCATAATTTATAGAAGACCTTCGTGCTCTTCGAGATCTTCGTGGTGAATAAATCAGCTGAATTGTTACTATATATTGGTCTTAATTCGATTATATTCGCGTTATTCGTGGATAATAATAAGTATAAAGGAGCACATTATGGCAAAGGTTAAATACCGGATGCAGACAAAAATACCGGCCAGAAAGGTTACAGCCGGTGGTTTAATCGGGGCCCTGGTTACGATCCTTGTCTGGGCACTGAACACCTTTGTGCTTTCTGCGGAGCAACAAATTACCGGTGAGATTGCCGCAGCTATAACAACCGTTATTACCTTTTTGGTCGGATATTTCGTCCGACCAAGTCGGATAGATAACGTGATTCAGGAAACCGCATAGATTGTTAAAATACTGGACGGATTTGAGTGGAACAAAATAAACTATACCTTGCTTTAAAAAAAGCCTATACAGCAGAAAATTTGCACTACATCACCACCAGGATTATTGAATCCTACCGCAAAAAACAATACGGATACATACAGCAACTACTGCAATCAATAAAAAAATATATAACGGTCCATGAAATTAAAATACATAAAATTTTTTCCCGGTTGATCATGCTTTATCATCCGGATAAATTGAATTACTATAACAGAGTCATTGAAAACAATCATCTGAATGGCGATGAAGATAAATTAGACCAATTATCGCATATATTAATAATTCTGGAAAATATCGATCGGCTACCCACAGAAACCGGGAATGATTCTGACATTGTAATTTCACATGATGAAGAATACGGTTATGATGAGGAAGACCTTAATTTTCTCACCAATTTAGATCATAGCGAATATGAGATCGAGTCAAAAGGCCCAAATGAATTTTCAGATCCGCAGGATTTTGATTTTACCTCAATATTAAAACAAAAAGAATTTGGAAATTCTGACATGGATATAAACTATTATGATCTGGAGAACCTGGAGGGTGATTTGGAAATGTCCGATATGAGAATAGATAATCTGAGAGGAATAGAATATTGTAGAAATATAAGGACCCTGGATTTGTCAAATAACAATATTATTGATATTACGAACATTGGTTATTTACAATTACTGGAGGAAATATATTTATCGAATAATGCCATTTCATCCATTGATATTCTGTCCGGTTTAAAAAACTTAACAAAAATAGATCTCTCGTTTAATCATATTGATGATATCACTCCCATCTTCGAGCTTCCCAACCTGGAGTATATAAATCTTATTGGAAATAATATACCGGAGGTTCAGATTAATTATTTGGAAAAGCGTGAAATTATGGTTATAAAATAAACCGGATGCTGCTTATTACTGTTCGATTCCGGTAGCAAAGAACATATGATAGCATAATAGACGGCTCATTAAATTGAAATAAAACTAAAAGCTTATTCCTAACAGTATCTGAATCATACTGTGTTTTAAGGAAACATCTTCATTGGTATCAGGAATATTTGTCATTCCTAGAGAATAGCGGGCGTCAAGATGATCTTACTAAATCCAAAAAAAGAAAATTTTGAATATCTGGATAAACACACACGGGATCTGCTTTTAAAAACCATTTCTTTCTTTGAGAAAAAAGGGAAACAGAAGCTAAAAGAGGATGACCATGAGCGGGTGTGGTACAGTGATTTTCTTACCTTTGTGAAGGAAGAAAAATTATTTGCCACTTTTTTGACACCGGATGAGTATGGAGAGAAATCAACGCGCTGGGATACCTACCGGAACTGTTGCTTAAATGAGATCCTTGGTTTTTATGGACTTAATTACTGGTATACCTGGCAAGTAACGATTCTGGGGCTGGGACCGATATGGATGAGTCCAAACGAAAGTGTAAAAAGAAAAACAGCACGGCTTCTTAGGGGAGGGGCGATCTTTGCTTACGGTCTGTCGGAAAAAGAACACGGGGCCGATATCTATGCCAGTGATATGTTACTAATCCCGGATGAAAAGGCTGGGTACAAGGCCAGGGGAAGCAAGTATTATATCGGGAATGGAAATAAAGCGGCGTTGGTTTCCACATTTGGCAAATTTTCAGATAGTAATGAATATGTATTTTTTGTTGTGGAATCTGACCATGACAAATATGATTGCGTGCAGAATATTGTCAATTCACAAAATTATGTGGCAGAAATCAGACTGGAAGATTATCCGGTGCCAGAAGAAGACATCCTCATCAGAGGGCAGGATGCCTGGGATGCTTGCCTAAACACGGTTAATATCGGAAAATATAACCTGGGTTGGGCTTCTATCGGGATATGTACCCATTCCTTTTATGAGGCACTTAATCATGCCGCCCACCGGAGCCTCTTTGATCATTATGTAACAGATTTCGTCCATATCAAACAGTTTTTTGTCGATGCTTATGCACGGCTGGTGGCTATGAAACTGTTCGCATTGCGCGCCTCCGATTATATGCGTTCGGCCTCTTTGGATGACCGCCGTTATTTGCTTTATAATCCACTGGTCAAAATGAAAGTCACCTCTCAGGGAGAAGAAGTAATGAACTTGCTCTGGGACATCATCGCTGCCAGGGGATTTGAAAAGGATCTTTATTTTGAGTCAGCAGTAAGGGATATTCGTGCTCTTCCTAAACTGGAGGGAACCGTACATGTAAATATGGCACTGGTGGTAAAATTTATCAGAAATTATTTTTTTAAGCCCGGAAAATTTTCTGAAATATCAAAACAGAATATCCCCCAAAATGATGATTTCTTATTCAATCAGGGACCGGCCAGAGGATTGAGCAAAATAACATTTCATGACTATCAAACCGCCTATAATCGCGTTAGTCTCCCTAATGTAAAAAAATTTAAAAAACAGATCCGTGTTTATAAAAGATTCTTACTTTTTGCCCGACCCAATAAAAATCAAATGAAAGATATTGATTTTCTGTTAATACTGGGAGAATTATTTACCCTTGTCGTTTACGGACAACTTATTCTGGAAAATAGTCGTATTCTGGAAATCAGCGATGAAATAATCGATCAGATTTTTGATTTTATGATCAGGGATTTCTCAAAATACGCGCTGCAGCTGTATTCAAAAACAAGCAGTACCCGCTTGCAGAAAATATTCTGTAAGGGAATGATATGTAAACCAGTGGCAAACATGACCCGCTTTCAAACCGTACTGGAGCAACATGTTTATGCTCTGAAAGATCAATATGAAATGAATAAGTAGTTTTAAATATTTGAAAGTTCAATTCTTCCTTTTGACTCGGAATTAGGAACTGGGAATTATATAGATCCGAGTTCCCCTGATAAAATATTGTCCGCCGGCTTTATAGGAAAACCCAAAAAACTTCCAATAGCAAATAAGCAAGATTTTGAACATAGTCTTTTTACTTAACGGGTTCGGAATTTTAGTCATTTTAATTTGAAATTTGCTTCGGATCACGCCAGCGGGCGGATTCGCCTACCGGCGAATTTCGATATTCGAAATTCGTATTTATTTGCAATTTGGTGCTTGTTATTTGGAATTTAATCCCAAGTTCTCTCGATAAAATAATTCATCAATAATTTAGCCAATGGCTAATGATGAAGATTCACCATTTACTGCTTTAAACGTTCAACAGCCTTTTTTGATTCTTCTAATATTTTTTTTGCCTCATTATTGCTAGTATTTTGTTTTTTGAGTTTATCGATCACAATTTGATTCGCATTTCATTGACAATATTTAGTAAAACGTTTTACTGACTCGATGCATTTATCAAGTTTCCCGAAGGGTCTCTAAGTTGCTAATTTTCTGTCCATTTATCTCCTGCCATAGCCTATGACGGAATTTGTCCTATGCAACGGTTTGATTGAGTTCTGTGGAATAATCTCCCGGGAAAAAGATGCTGCCACACAATAAATTATACACGCGATCTAAGAACACGCTATTTTTAGTATTATAATAAAATATTATTTTTTTATTGACAAAAAGAAATCATGGTACTATATTTAACCTAATTAAGTTAATCGTTTAACTATAATTCTTATGACCCCCACTATTAAAGACGTCGCAAAAATGGCGAATGTGTCAACAGCTACTGTTTCTCTGGTTATTCATAATCATAAACGAATATCCGAACAAACGCGCCGGAAAGTTTTGCAGACAATAAGAGAAATGAATTATCAGCCATCCAAAATAGCACGGGGGCTGGTTTTGCGCCAAACCCATAATATTGGTTTTATTGTAACAGATGATCATTTCCTCAAGACTGAACCTTTTTATACCCATATTTTTCTAGGTACGGAATTTGAAGCCCGGGGTCATAAATACTACATATTGTTAAATACAACACCTTCTGTTTTCGACGAGCAAAACTGCCTGCCACGTTTTGTAAAGGAAAAAAATGTAGACGGTATCATCATTGCCGGAAAAGTCCCGGCAGAAATTATTAACTGTTTAAAACCCTATCATTTACCGCTGGTGTTTGTGGATTATTATCCTACCTCTGGTGAACAGTATGCGATTTTAATTGACAATATGGAGGGGGGGAGAAAAGCGACGGATTATTTAGCCAGTCTCGGATACAGAAAAATCGCCTTCCTGGGTGGGGATTTGGATCATCCCAGCATACGTGACCGCTATCGTGGTTACCAATTGGCGCTGGAGGAAAATAAAATTCCCTTAGACAAAAGGTTGGTGATTACATCGGAGACTGCCACCAGCCGTGAAGGGGGTGCTCATGGTGCACAAGAGCTATTAAAAAAAAATAATGGTGTTGGGGCAATTTTTGCCTGCAATGATGCCATGGCACTGGGTGCCGTCCAGTATTTTCACTCGGCTGGAATACGTGTACCGGACGATGTTTCCATTGTTGGTTTTGATGATGTTAAGGCTGGATTAACGTCGGATCCGCCTCTCACGACTATGCGTGTGCCGATGATAGATATGGGTTCACAAACGATGAAAATGATGGTCGATATTCTGGAAAACCGGGTGAAAAAACCTCATAAAGTTTTGATATCGGTCGAGTTGATTGTCCGTGGATCAACAAAACAAAAATAATATATTCGCTTCGATTTAGATTATTCAAACTTATTTATTTATGACAGATAATTGCAATTTGTCTTTACGATTTTTTAAATCCATAAATCTTGCTAAGAATCCAAAACTTTAACAAAATTAAAGGAAGGAGGGGACATAGATAAAATTGACAATAATTTACATTTAGACACATTGTTAAGAAAGGGAATCATCATGAAGCAAAGCATCAAAAGATTTAGCTGGGCGATAGGAGGAATAATTATTCTCCTGCTTGTCCTGGGTCCGACTTATTCTGTGGCCCAATACAGTATTAAAGACATCGGTGGTTTTGAATCCGAATTGCCTGCCTACTGGACAAAAGGCAGTGAACCGGGCGGATCAACCTTAACCTGGGCAACGGATGAGTATAGGAGTCTGGGTCGATCGCTGAAGATCGAAAAGGGAGTAACCGGTGAAGCAGCGGCCTGGATATCGGAGAACATGTGTGACCAGTGGACGCCGTTCCATCCTAAAAATGAGGACTTGGTACTGGGTGCTTATGTGAAGACGGAGAATGTGAATACCGCTCCGGCCAATGACGATGAGCGCTGGTATTTGAAGTGGGAATTTTGGGATGAAAGTGAAAACTATATGGGTGCATCAATAGTTCCGATCGATCAGAGTGTGGCATCGAGCGGCGCCTTTGTAGTTGATACGAACGGTATTGGCGATATGATTTTAGAGGAGGATTCGTACACGACGATCGTCAGTTTTGTTGGTGGCCCGAATGCGACGGGGACGGTCTGGGTGGATGATATGATTACGGCGTGGGGACGTGGCGCAAAATGGAGTTCCCTATGGAATAATACATTTATCTGTCCGACGGGCTGGTTTTACTGGTTGCCGACCACGGGCGACTGGGAAGTATCGAACGGCTATGAGAATACGCGACTGACCGATGAAGAAGCACACACGGGGCTGTATTCGTTGATGTTTGATCTGCCTTTTGACCGTGATCAGGG
>CAZBBC010000085.1:0-4581 GCA_964489835.1 uncultured Calditrichota bacterium | reverse complement strand
CACACACGGGGCTGTATTCGTTGATGTTTGATCTGCCTTTTGACCGTGATCAGGGAGATGCCTTTATCGGAGCTAAGCGGGTATGGTTAGATCAGAGTGGATATGAACCGGGTAAAACCGGGTCCTGGCTAAATCAAACGTTGAATCCCGGCGATTGGATTCGAATCAAAGTCTGGATCAAAGCGGAGAACCTGGTGCCGGATTCGGCAGCAGCCTATCCGGAGAGCTGGGCCTGTGGTTTTACACCGATATTTTTTGGATCAGCGGATAACAACTCAGGGTTTGGTGATAATGAGTTAAATGGTGTAGATTATCACTTTACATTTCCTGCTGTTACGGAGTTTGACTGGACGGAGTATTATCTGGATGTTAAGATACCTGAAGTACCTGATGTATCCCAAGAGGTGAAGGCGATGTCGGTACGGTTGCATCCCTATTTACAATTTACCGGGACGATTTATTTTGATGATCTTTCGGTTAAAGTGATTGGTAAAGCGGATGCGATCGATGATCTGTCGAAGAATATGCCTCTTGAATTTGATCTGGCCAATAACTATCCCAACCCTTTTAATCCGAGCACGACGATTGCCTACACCATACCAGATGCGGGTAAAGTCACTCTGGAAATATTTAATGTCCTGGGACAACATATTCAAACCTTGATCAATGAAGACCAGGGCGCAGGGCGTTATCAGGTGATGTGGGATGGAAGAGACAAATCAGGAAATACTATCGGAAGCGGTATATACTTCTATCAGTTAACAACCAATCGTGCGGTAACGGTAAAGAAAATGGTTTTGTTGAAATAATATCACGTGAGGGGTACCTGCAAAAAGGTACCCCTCATTTTTTTATTTTCAAATTTTGTTGAATTTATCTTAAGAGTAAATCCTCAATAAAGGTGAACCAAATGTTAACAAAGCGAACTGCTTATTTTTTGTATCTGTTTTGTTTTGTTGTCATTTTTTGTACTGCAAAACTGGTGGAAGCAGGCACAAAAGGCAAAATTGCAGGCATTGTCATTGATGCTCAAACCAATGAACCGCTCGTTGGTGCGAATATCATTATAACAGATACTTTTTTAGGGGCAACCACTGACCAGGAAGGGAATTATTTTATTATCAATATTCCGCCGGGTAAGCATCAGGTCGAAGCTATGTATATCGGCTATCGGACAGTGGTCATCAGCGATGTTCAGGTGTCGATTGATCAGACTTCACATATTAATTTCCAGATGCAAGAGGAAATGTTAGAGTCCGAGACCATCGAAGTTATGGCGGAACGTCCGATCGTTCAAAAAGATTTAACCTCAACGGTGGCTAAAATTAGCGGTGACCAGATTGCAGCCCTTCCCATCGAAGATCTTTCCGCTGTGGTAAATCTTCAGGCCGGCGTCGTTGATGGACATTTCCGGGGTGGTCGCTCGAATGAAGTAAAATACCTGATAGATGGTATTTCAGTCAATGATGCTTTTACAGGCGACTATACGCTGGAAGTGGATGTTAACAGTATTGAAGAGGTGCAGGTGCTCAGTGGTACCTTTAATGCCGAATATGGAGAGGCACTTTCAGGCGTGGTCAATCAGGTAACAAAAGTTCCCGGGAATGATCATACCGTAAATATATCCGCCTATACCGGGGATTACGTCACCAATCGTACCGATCTTTATAAAAATATCGATCATGTAACCCCTTCGGATTTATATAATTTAATAGGAAGTGTCAGTGGTCCGGTCCCCGGGGCAGACGGTTATTTAAAGTATTATATCTCCGGTCGTTATGATAATGATCAGGGCTATTTATATGGTCAGCGGATGTTTAATCCCTGGGATTACTCCGATTTTTCGGCCAACGACCCGGAAGACTGGTATGTTGGCGCCACTGGTGATAACAAATATATTTCAATGAATTTTTCTAAAAAAACCAATTTACAGGGTAAAATATATCTAAAAGTCGGCGAAGCAAAATGGATTACCTTCCAGGCGCTATATCAGAACAAAGAATACAAGGATTATGATCATAATTATCAACTAAATCCGGATGGCGATTATTCACGGTTTCAGAGTGGATTGCTTGGGAGCATCAATTACACACATGTATTTTCTCCGGCAACTTTTATGGATATTAAAGTCTCCAATTTTATCACGGAAGTCAAACGCTATGTCTACGAGGATCCGCTTGATCCAGGATATGTTCCCCTTGATGCCAAAAGTTTTACCAGTGGTAATGCTTTTTATGTGGCCGGTACTGAAAACTGGCATTTCTCTCATAAAACCAAAACCTATACAGGGAAAATTGATCTTACCTCTCAGATTACAAATATACACCAGATCAAAGCAGGTATTGAAGTACAATATCATGATCTGAAATATGAGGATTTCCAAATACATGTGGATCTGGCATATGACAATCAGGGTAATTTTATCGGGTTCAACCATTACCTGGCAACACCAGGAAGTTTTGACTATAATATTTATAATAATAATCCCTATCAGCTGGCCGCATATTTTCAGGATAAAATTGAATTGGATTATTTAATTGTAAATTTTGGTGTACGTTTTGACTATTTCGAACCCGATGGAATGGCATTTAAAGATCCGAATAATATTGCCGTTTTAGATAATATGACCCCTCCTTTTCCGGATACGCTTTTTACAAAGGCATCTCCAAAATCGCAATTAAGTCCACGAATCGGATTATCATATCCTATATCAGAAAAAGGAGCGATACATATTTCTTACGGACATTTTTTTCAGGTTGCCCCATTTGAATATCTATACAGAAATCCAAATTTCCGGATTCCCCTGACCGGTGATTTCCCTGAGTTTATTGGTAATACCATTGGAAATGCGGATTTGGAACCACAACGAACGAATATGTATGAGATTGGTTTACAGCAGGAGTTATTCAGGGATATCGGGATTAATGTCACCGCCTATTACAAGGATATTCGTAATCTTCTGGGACAGGAACTGCACATAAAGAATAATTTTAAGAAATTTGGTAAATATATCAATCGTGATTATGGATCCGTTAAAGGATTTATTATCTCATTTGAAAAGCGTATGAGTAGCGGATTCGCAGCAAATATTGATTATACTTACCAGATTGCCAAAGGCAATGCTTCCGATCCCAATGCGGCTTTTGAAGATGCCCAGGCAAATCCGCCGATTGAAACCAACAAGCAACAGGTGCCGCTTGATTGGGATCGTTTGCATTCACTGAATTTTACGATAACTGTCGGTGTGCCCGGAGATTTGATTGCCAGTACCATCGGAAAAATAGGGTCAGGTCTGCCCTATACACCTTCGCTTCAGGATCAACGTACCGGACTTGAGAACAGTGATAACAGACCGACCTATTTCAATCTTGATTTATTCGTTACAAAATATTTCAGGTTATTTGAAAACAATTTCTCTGTTTTTATGAAAATTTACAATCTGCTGGATACGGCCAATGAAAATGATGTGTTTACTGATACCGGCCGGGCAGGATATACATTAGAGCTCACTCAGCAGCAATCGCAGCCCCGGGGAGTCAATACAATCGAAGAATATTTTAGACGTCCTGATTATTACTCAGCTCCCAGACAAATTGTTTTTGGGCTCAGCTATGCATTCTAAATTGTGACATTTTCCAAAAACCCTGGAGATCATTAAAGTGTTCCGAATTAAAAATATTAAAAAATCAGGTATTTGGTACCTAATCATTATCATTGAAATTCTTTTTATTGGGACAATCTTTGCCCAGCGGCTTCCCGATTGGAATAAAGGTAATCACAATTATACGAAAAAAGGATTTATAAATGGTAATTTGGTGGAAACGGTATATTATAATTTCGGTGAGGTCGCTGACTATGAAAATGAACCCAATCGTAGTGGTGTCTGGCCGAAGGGAACTAATCCAGCCCAAACCTATGTAGACGGTGTGGCGATCATTGTCCAGGCCGAGGCGGAAGACCCCTTCGGGAATCTTATCCATCCGCTTGAGACGAACTATTATGAATTTACCCGATCAGATCCGGCCACACGGGTAACCTATGGCTGGTGGTCGTTACCGGGTTATGCCAATCCCGGTCAAACCTATCCGGCCCGTAGTGATGATCCGGATACCTGGCCGGCGCACTGGCCGGACCGGCTCCCGGAATACGACGGAAAATGGAACGGGTTACTTAATCCGGCCCGGCAAAACGCGGATGTAGAGACCTATTTTGTCTTTGATGACGATGAGGATCGTCAATATATCAATACACATAATTTTTATCCCGATGCCGACGATAACACCCGCGGCGGTCTGGGCATGCAGGTAGGTACGCGGGGTTTCCAATGGTCACAGGTGCTTGCGGAAGATGTCATCTTCTGGTTTTATGAGATCACCAATATGAGTACCACCGATTATAAAAAAGTTCTTTTTTCCCAATATGTGGATTGGGGTATTGGTGGCCATGATAATTCAATTAATAATGCCAATGATTATGATGAAATTCTGGATATATCCTTTGCCTGGTCGAATGTTCCTTATGGCAGTCCCGGGCATTGGAGTCCGGTGGGATTAGCTGCCTATGCCTTTCTGGAGAGTCCGG
>CAZBBC010000084.1:12016-19156 GCA_964489835.1 uncultured Calditrichota bacterium | reverse complement strand
ACGAAGAGCACGAAGGTTTAATAATAACAATAATTTAAAGTGATAAAATAAATGAATTCCTGCTCTTTAATTAATTTTAATAAAAATATCTTCGTGTCCTTTGTGTGCTTCGTGGTTTATGCTATTTTTTTTTGTTTGCAGCCATAGGCTGCGCTATGAATAAACCAGGTTATATAATTAATCCAGATGAGGAATTATATCCTCTTCTGCATGTTGAATATCCTCAATGGTATCGATTTCAGCACAGCGCAAATCTCCCACATCGATCGAATATACTTTCTGACCCTTTTCGATTGCTTCCTGAAAAGCAGCTTCGTAAAAATCATGCACTTTATCTTCAGAGATTCTCTGGTCCACGATTTCCAATAAGAATTGAACAAAATCCTGACTGAATTTGGCTATACCGATGGCTTCTCCGGCAGCCTTACCCGGATTGATATCTTTGCTGATCTTCATAATCTGGTTGTCTGCTGAAATCAAAACTTTCATTTCTTCCTCACACAGTTTATGATCAGACTTAACCGCAAGGCAATTTTTATGATTTTGATCTAAAAGAAGATGGATGATTTGCCGATCAAAAATAATGTCACTGTCCATTATAATCAGATCTGAACCCTGCAATAAGTCTTTTGTCAGCCAAAGAGAATAAATATTATTGGTGGTATCAAATATTTTATTATAAACAAAGAGAATATCCGTGGATGGATAATTTTGGGAAATATAGTCCTTTATCATCTCTTCCCGGTATCCGGTACCAATCACAAATTCTTCTATTCCGTTGTCTATAAGATTGTCAAGGGTTCTCTGCAGGATCGTTTTCTCGCCCACCTGTAACAGACATTTTGGTATGGCGTCAGTAAGCGGTCTTAATCTTGAAGCAACACCGGCAGCTAAAATTACACCTTTCATAATTCCTCAATGGTTATTAATGTGCGGTTGACCCTGGTCTGGAAAAGGTACAGCGTTAAGGCATAACAATTAAATACAATGATCATTCCCCATAAAAAAATATCCCAGCGATTAAAGAGGGCACATACGATCATAAATGTTAAATCGGTGGTTGGGCCAATATATGACCACATATGCAAAATCCGTTTGTTTTTATGATAATAATCTTTAGGATCATATCGCTTTGGCCGGGTACTCTGCGTATCTGATGAAAACCTGATCTGTAACCGGGAGTATTTCAAATAGATCCAGATTAATAAACGGTCAAAGGATTTTTTATTTTCAGATATTAAGCGATTGTATTCTTGTTCGAAAACTTTCAAATCCTCACCGAGAATACTCTTTCTGTTAAGCGCATAATCAAGAAACTGGTTTCGATAATAATCGACGAGAAGTGAGTGCACGGCATGACTGATCCCTGCCAAAACAGTGAGAATCCAGTAAAAAAACGGATCATTGGTATTATTGGCGTACCCGATACCAATCCCAATATAGGCAGAAATGGTTACCACATAATCGGCAAATCCATCGACAATACGTCCTGTTAAAGTACCACTGTTCTGGAGTCGTGCCAATTGGCCGTCACTGCAATCGAGAATATTATAAATAATCAAAAAGAGAGCCCCGGTAATAAATGTCTCGCGGGTGCCGGTCATGAAGAACAGTGCACCTATAAAACCTATGAGAAGGGCCAGCCAGGTTACTTGATTAGGTGTGATACGCGTGCGGTAAATCGATTTAACCAGCAGGTAAGCAAGCGGACGATAAAAAACAAGGTCGAAAAACTCCTCAACCTCTACCATTTTCAGGGATTTTTTGTATTCTTTTAATATATTCATAGGTTTGATAACTACTTTGTAAAGGTTTTGATTGCTTCGATGACTCTTCGGTTTTGTTCCTGTGTCCCCATTGTGATCCGAAGATGCGAATTTAATACCGGTTCATTCATAAACTTAATGATCAAACCATTATTGGTTAAAAATTCCTTGAGAGAGTTTTTAATTTCCCTGGGAATTTCCACAAGGATAAAGTTTGCATCAGACTTAAAAACGGTAAAGCCCGGGATATTACCAAGTTCTTTATAGTACAATTTTTTATCCGCATCCATTTTGGCGGCGATATCTGTATAGTAATCATTGGAATCAAGAGCGGCCAGGGCGATTTTTTCTGATAGCAGATTATAGCCAAGATAACGGTTAGAAAGTTTTGAAAGTCGACTAAGATTCTTTCCTATCAGAGCATAGCCAATTCTAATTCCGGCCAGGGCGTAATATTTAGAAAAAGTTTTGATAACCACCAGGTTGGGGAATTTTTCAATCAGTTTCTTTACATGTTCATTATCGCCATGATACCAATAGGCTTCGTCTAATGCCACAACCGTATTTTTCAATCCGGTCAGAATTTTCTCAAGATCTTCAGGAAAGATTGAATTTCCCGTCGGATTATTCGGTGAACTGAGCAAAACGAGCTGCGGATTCTCTTCCTCTATCATAGAGAGTATCCCATCGATATCATAATAAAAACTGTCATCACCCTTTATCAGGGGATATTCCAAATTGATACCGCCAACCTCACTGGCTATCTCTTTATAATACCACCATGAATAAGTTGGGATCATTAGTTTCTCATCCGTCTTCAAATAACATTGGACCAATTGTTTGAGGATATCTTCAGCCCCATAACCCAGAATGATTCGTTCTTCAGGAAGATTATATTCAGCCGCAATGCGCTCGGATAACGCACTTTTTACACCCCGTTTGTAGGCATCGGTATATGAAAAGAAGAATTTCTTGTCTACATTTTTTAATACTTCCAGGCAGGCCGGTGCTGGCCCATAAGTGTTTTCATTTCGATCTAAATAAATTTTTTCCAAAATGTATCCATAAATCTTGTTTAACCCATAAATATAATAATCGCTCTATAACCAATATAGCAGCCAAGAATGAATAATATGATTCCAAGAGATTGGATGAGTCTGTTCAAAATCTGCACTTTAATTTTATCTCGGTATCTGATAATTATTCTGGCTAGCTGGTCTAACCATAATAAGCTCCCTAAGGCAACTGAAAATGCAAAGACAAAGCTCAATATTCCTGTAGGAATAGAATTGTTTTGTATTTGTTCCAGACTTTCCTCTTCATGTCTGTGATTTATATTTTCCAGATCTTTAAGTTCAGCCCCGGTAATTTCCGAGACAGAATTTACATTTTGATTAATGATAAGATCCAGCCCACCAGTATTAAATCCAAGTGAGGATACAAAGGATAGGGTAATGAAAGAAGCAATCAGCCAACTGATAAATAGGGAAGGATTTGTTGCATTCAATGCAATACCGGTTCTCATTCCTCCTTTGTTTTCCATCTTATCGGTAATAATTTTTTCCGAATCGAGGGAATTGAAGTCTAACTTACCCCTTATTATCTTGATACTGATAGAGATTACGAATGAGGCTCCAATAACGAGAAGATAGGGGATAATCGGTTGATAATAGGCGAAAAGTGCCGCGATGCCGTAAACCACAACAAAAACGTAAAAGAACTCCACAATGGCGGCGCCAATCGCTGTACGGGTACAGAAACGTAACTTTCCCTGGAAAGCTTTTGATACAATAATTATACTAACCGGACCGGCCACCGGCATGGAAAATACAATACCTGCTGTCAGCCCGGCGATAAATAAGGTTAGAATAATTTCCAACATGTATATAACTTTAATTCTGAAAAATTTGTTAAGCCGGGATTCCTCACCATTTGAAGAATAGGCTGGAAAATTTTGTTCTGAATTGATATTGCATAATTTAATTCATATTCAGATTATTAAAAGTTACAGCATGCGTCTGGTATATGCAAGCCATCCATGGTATATTCGTTATTCACCGGATTGGATTTTTCAATATGTATTATCTCAGGTAGAGACGTAGCGTGCTACGTCTCTACTAATCGTCTAAATGATCCGGCAGGACGGAAAGCAATATCTGTAATTGTTGATTTTATATCCATTTTTACGAAGTAAAGGCGCCATTCATTAATTTATTGATAAGAACTAATAAAAAAGGAAAATTAACCGATAAAGAAAATAATAACTAATTAATTGAGTTAAGGAGGAGTTCCAATGAAGAAGATTCTTATTGTTCTACTTATTCTTTCATTCGGCGGCATTGTTAATGCCCAGGGTTTCAAGATAGGCGTTGCCGGTGATCTTGCCAAGCCTACTGGTGATTGGGCAGATGTTACCGGTAGTACCGGATGGGGTGTTCATGCCTATGGTGTGTTTGACCTGATGGTTCTGACGGTTACGGCAAGAGCCGGATATATGGATTTTGGTGAATATACGTATGAGCTATTTGGCAATGAATTCACCGCACATACAAAAGCGATTCCCATTATGGCTGGTCTTCGCTGGAATTTTGGTCTGCCGGTTGGTCCTTCGGTCTATGTGGGTGCAGAAGCAGGCGTTCATAATTTTACCGTGGATGTAGATGCTTCCGGGCTTGGAAATACCGTTGTAGCCGTATCGGAAAGCGAGACACGATTCAGCCTTTCCCCATCGGTGGGCATTGAACTTGGCCCGCTTGATCTGGCCGTTTACTATATGTATATAAAAGATTTCTCATATTTCGGCGCCCGTGTCGGTTTTGGATTTGGGATTTAGAAAACAGTCTTTTAAGATATGGAATAAAAACAATAGTCACCCGTGTTTTTCAGCGGGTGACTATTGTTTTTATTATAATTGAGATCAACCATTTTCCCCGCTTAAGCGGGCAATTTGTAGTAAGTAAAAACGAACCAGATCCTGTTCCTTGCTTGATAACAACTGTTCCTCGATCTGGACGATTCGCTCCACGTCTCTCAATGCTCTGATAATGTCCACCGGTATTTCTGTCATTGTTCCCGGTATTTGTGTAAGAAGTTGAACGACGTCCGTAAGGAATTGACGCATGGAATCATCTCCGGTGCTGCGCAGGAGACGGGCGACATGACTTCCCAATCGAAGCACTTCGGTTAGATCTTTTGTGATCGGCTGCTGGGATTGACGGGAGACGGATGATATGGTGTGTATCGCCAGGGCCAATTCGACAAAACTGTTTACTTGACTATAAAGAGGTTGTTGAATTGACTGCCATATCATTTTACGCCAATATTTAATTTGATCCGGGATCTTGAGCAATTTTTGAATATCATTTCGCCAGTTTTCCTCAATATTTCCTTCGATCTTCGAAAAAAATAATTCAAAATTGGTATTAAAAATATCTTTCTGAAGCAGAATGGCGATCTCCGGACGTATGACAGGTAGTAAATCCGGGTTAAAGACATTCCCGGTGAAAAAGTCGTTAGTATCCAATCCGAATCTTCGTATATATTCTTTCTGAAGCAATCCAATGAATAGGGGTATTGAATCCAGATCTTCCTGAATATATAAAAAGGAGGAATTCCCGGCGGGAAATGCTCTTTCCATCTTTCTTACATATTCCAGTGTCGGATCATGATATAGGAATAAAGACTGCAGAATTTCTCTTACTGGTAAATGCGGTAGGATGCGATTACTGATCAAAGAAGAGGTGTCCCCTGTACCTGCCTGATGGCTGGCAAATGCATTTAAGGCACGGAACAGACCGGTAGTTAACTGATTTACACCCAATACCATCGTTTGGGCACGGTTGTGTCCGATCGCTCGCAGCATGCTCCCGTGTTTGCAGAGAGGCAGTGTTTGCGCCACCCGTTCAATAATTTGCTGTCCCCGGGCCTTTCCCATATCACGGCTTGGTCGTACGGTGGGACGATCTCTTAATTCCGGCAGGGAACGGGAGATAAAATGCGAAATTACATGAATCCCGACGACATCATCTTCATGTCCGTAGAGTATTTGCCGGAAATTATTGGTTATTAAGGAGAGGAATTCATCGTAAATCTGGTCCTGGTTACCGCGTATAAACGAATCCAACGCCTGAAATCCACGGTTTTTAAACTGCAGCCTTGTTTCCAGTAATGGTTCGGATATACGGGCCAGTTCACTATCATGAAATCTCTGTGCCTTCATCATGTGATAGAATAAGTTAGCCCGCTCCTCAACAGATAAAAATCTGAGTTTTTCTGAAATAGCACTTTGAAAGGTACGCAGATCACCGGATGTTAACACTCCTCTTAAAGGACTTTTGGCGAATTCAGTACTCCTCTGGGTTGAATCTTCGAGATTTTTGTTCATTCTTTTTTTATTTGCCGTTGATCGAATAAACAGCGGGCGTTCACTGTCAAGATCGTAAAATCCACCCTGACGTTGCATGGACTCCCCACTACCGAACTTCATTCGCACCTTTTCAACAAGACCACGCTCTGCGAGCCAGCGCATGGTGGTGGATTTTGCCTGCCCATAGAGTGATGCAGCGGCTGCCTGACCAATCTGCTGACTAAGATCTGAGCCGGCGATAAAGATCTCACAGATCATTTCAGTAAACCGCTCTTCGCGCGACTGATCGATCTTCCGGCTTTGCGTCGCATATGACCAGATTTTATCCAGGTATCCCTTAAGATTTTCAATCGATTGGACATTTTCAAAAAGTGGTATTATCCATATGGAGGGGATCACACTATTGGGATTATCTCTTAAAACCTGCTCACGCCGGGCGTTCAATTTTCTGTCAAGCGTGATAAAAGCTTCCGGTTCTGTAGACATACTTACCTGCAAACCCATGACCATGCCCGGATTCCCGAACTTCCCTGATAACTCATTAATTTCCATGATATTATGAACGGTTGTATCGATAGTAAAGGGATCATCGGAGGTGATGATTCGCTGATGAATACGCGGCGTCAAAACAAATCGTTTAAGCAGGTCACGATAGTTGCCAAATAGGATGGCGACCTCCGGATGCCTGAACAGTTCTTCAACCTTTGGAAGAAGCTGATGCAAAGTCTTTCTTAGTTTTTTATTAAGAGAGAAATAATATTCCAGTGAGGCCTGTCTTTGAAGGCGCATATGGAGCATTCGTTTTTCCAGGCGGTCATTATGCTGCCAAAGGGCGGTCAGCGGATCTTTAAACAGATGCATCCGCATCGCCGCTTTTCTGAACTTACTATATGATAATTCCAGTGGTATAAAACCCTGGTAACGCTTTTCCAGTTGGTTCGTCAGCCGGGTAATATTATTTAGTAATCTCCAAAAGAACAGCTGGATAATCATAGTAAATGGGACATG
>CAZBBC010000084.1:0-12006 GCA_964489835.1 uncultured Calditrichota bacterium | reverse complement strand
AAAGCTGGGGGTATCGAAGGAATTCTGAGAACTTTAGAAAGAAAGAGATAATTGATTTATTTCTTTCTGAAGATCTGCATCGAGGTCCAAACCCGGCTCATACTTCCTGAGAAGTGTCAATAGGTGAGCCATCTGGGTTACATTTTCCAAGACCGATGCCGCTACTAATCGATGACCCTGACCGGAAGGACGATTGCTTCCATCCCAATCTCCCCAAAACGAGAGAAGTGGGGGTATCCTTTCAGAAGAGTTCCATTGAATGTACTTTTCAGCAGCTGTGAACGATCTCAGATCACAGACCAGCTCGTCGGCTTCATCGGTTGATGTAACCGGAATATTCAGACCAAAATATTCCCTGGTTAAATTTTCTGAGATTCGTTTGGTTGACGAAGATGAAAAAGAACCGCTGGTAATAAATTCCTGAATAATATCTCTGAATACCAGATCGACATTCAGGGCATACATTTGGGTTGGATGAACGGTACGATCAAAAAGCCGCCGGCGAAAGCGGAGCGAGCGTTCATCCGGACTATCTTTATAAAATTCCTGATCCAGAATCGATAGCAACATCACCTTTTTTTTGCTATTAACTATCTCCAGAATATCCCCGGCCTCATCCAACCGGCTTTGTAACTGTTGCCTGAGCACGGATAACCGGAAGGGGATATATTCCCTCTGAAAGAAATTCGTGTGGATTTGGCTATCTTGATTGACGGAAAATTTTTTAAGATATTCAGTCAAATAATTTTTACATGAGGTATGTACCTGTTCCTCGAAAGTGATCCATTGCCGTGTAAGGTCAGGAAAATGTAAGGGTGAAACTTGAGATTTACTTGATTTATGAATGGTTTGCAGATTATACTTTGCTTCTTCATTTGCGATGAGGTGATTCAGGGAAATGAAAAGGCGTCGCGTTTTTAGGGAAAGTTCAGCGGCGTTATCACTTCCGCCTAAGGTTAAGCGGAAAGACTTTCGGGCAATTTCAAAA
Organism: uncultured Calditrichota bacterium; assembly: GCA_964489835.1. GTDB lineage: Bacteria > Calditrichota > Calditrichia > JAJRVZ01 > JAJRVZ01 > CAZBBC01. The sequence continues at coordinate 11,018 of CAZBBC010000084.1, read as the reverse complement.
CCCTCTGCCGTCCTGGCGAAAGTAGAGAACGGTATCATCCCGATCCCCTGTGTGGCAAGATTTGAGGAGAGCCAGTCGAGGGAGAGACCTTTTGGCAATTTGTTGATCACCAACTGGGGATACATACTGCCTTGCGGCCGGCGGATGGTCAGCGCATAAGGATTTCTCTCTTCGGGCAAATCCACGGATGTTTTCTCGAGGGCCTGCATCCGTTCTGAGAATATCCGGTTCCGCAGTAACCAGTAACCATTAACATCGATAGGATCATTTCGGTAAAATAAATAGGCAAGGAGCAGGGACAGGACATTGGGCTTTAAAGTCCTGTTTACCTGATAAAACCGATGATGAAGATCAGGATCAGTAATTTCCATCACCGCCAAACGGGCACCGGCAAAACAATCAGTCTTGGACAGAGAATGAACCGTGATCAGATATTTTAATCGGGAAGCGGTAAGGTAGCCGTTCCTGATCAATTCCTTGCTTAACTGGCGGAGAGTTTTTGGCCCGTTGAGAGAATCTTCCGGCAGAACATTTTGATAGGAAAGATCGTCGATGACGTATATTTTATTTTCCAGAAGCCAGAGGAGCAGAGAAGAGAGATCTTGCTCATCCACCACATGGCCGCTGGCATTATGCGGATTATTCAGAATGACGGCACCGTATTTTTTCCAGTCTTCGTGAGCGGTCAGTTTTTTTTCGACGGCTTTGATGATGCCTTGTTTATCCAGTGTCAATGATTCTGTCAACGAAATAGCTGATACTTGAGGAAAACAATGTTCATAGGTCCACCCCAGATCAGCGGTAATGACTTCCTTAAAACCACAATGAAAACCGAGGAGACTTAGCGCCGTTCTTGCCGACCCACTGATTACCTGTAAATTATCCTTTAAATACTCCGGATGTTGCCTGGCAAAGGCTTCTAAAAAATTTCCGGATAATTCGGTCAACCAGGGTCTGTTGTTTATATTTTCAAAAAAAAGGTAAACGATCTCTCCCGGACTTTTTTCGGCCAGTGTGCCCGCGCTTCCTGAACTGAACTGGGCGATCGTCTGAATCTTATCATTGGCTGATTTTTCATACTTTTCCAGAGTTCCCAGGCAATTGGAGACAATTTCCGTGGTGTCCTGAACCTTTTGAACCACTTGATCGATAGTGGAGAAGGAGTGGGTCAAATATGTATCATAAATATCTTTTTGCCGTATCGGATTCGGGAAGTTATTTTCTATCCGGTCAGTCGCCGGAGGTGAGGATGATTTCTCCGGATCAGGCTGATTTGTTAATAAATGGGTAAGTAACTCAATCTCGGTAACGGAGGGCGTCCCTTTTAATTCAAATTGGCTGGTTTCTATTATTTTTAAAAATGCCGCATTACCGAGAATAAATTCAACAGAAATATTTTCATAAGCCGGTCGCATGACGCCGGCGGTCAGTATGCGTAAGACGCGGTTTTCCATTTTTGCCTCGCGGGCAAAGGACAGATGGTTTTCCGCCTGGTTTATTTCGATAAAAAACAATGGCTTTTTAAGCGACAGTTGCCGCAGTCTCCGGCGCATGGATTCTGATGTAATCGTACCTAAGATTAAAAATGTTGGACATAAAGTTTCCCGGTTGAGACGATCCAAAATATTCTGATAAGCTGTCTCCTCTGAATCATATAAACCGCTAAAAGCCAGATTTGGAAACTGCCGGAGATGTGCCGGTAGTTCGACATGATAGAGCAGAATTTCAACCGGAGTTCTGACAAGATAGGTTGACAGGGCATGGAACAATACACGTAAAGATTCCCAGATACCACCGCTGGCAAGGATGCATTCCCGTTGTGAAGACACTTTTCCGAAGTTATAGGTCAAGGGTTCGGTCTGACCGTCGGAGAGCCACTGATTAATATGCTCAATGAGCGGACCAGGGAATTTACAATGATATCCTCCCCGGGGTAGATATGGTGCACTTTTCTTAATCGTATTTTCGAGAAACAGAATACTGCCGGTTTGATCCTCCTGCCAGCCCCGGTCATTTAAATGTTCGATTTTTGAAGGATCATCCGAATGAAGTATGTGGGACTCAATACCAGTGGTTAGACGAAAATAATTCTGATATAATCTTTTATCCTGGACGGGATTACCGATATGAAAATTTAAGCGTTCTTCGGGTGCAACAGAAGCAGCAGCAGTTGCTTCACTGATCTCTGAAACCTTTGCTGTTTTTAGCGGACGTAATTCAAAATAATCCGGACTATTTAATTTTTCTGCTCCCAAAAAATACCCCAATATAAAAGATTTTGAAAATACCAAATAACAAATCACAAATATCAAATAAATTCCAAATCACAATTTCAAATAATCAATCCATTAAGTTTGGGTCATTGGTAATTTAAAATTTGGTTATTATTTGGAATTTGTCATTTGATATTTGATTGCAGCAATATGCTGCGCTATGCTATTGTAGCCAAAAACTTTGTTTTTTTTAGCAAAATTTTTGCAAACTGAATATATTCATTTAATGCAGAGACCGCAGAGATTTTTTTATAGTACATTTTTCAATTCGTGAAAATTCGTGTCCGCCATGTTGTATATCCCGTTACACGGGATAGGCGGATCCGCCTTTCGGCGTGATAATTCGTGGACAAAATCTTTTTTGATTACAGCATCGCTGCGGTATGAATACACCAGGCTAATATAATCTTCTAATAGAATGTTATTGATCTGCTTTTTTCTTCTTACCGGAGTCCTTCGACGTTGCATTCACCAGGTTTTGCAGAAATAACTGGAACATATTTATAAGTTGCGATCCCTGAATGCCCTCGTTTCCGGAAAGATTTACTACGGTCCGGGCATTGCGAAGATTTTGACTGGCCTCCGCCAGACGCGCTGCCTGAGGCGTAAGGATTAACAATTCCGGATTATTTCGGATCAGGTCAATTTCCTTACGGTCAAATTCCAGTTGCAGTTTACGCCGTTCCAGTTCTTCTTTTACCCGTAGATTGGCAATTTTTGATTCTTCATCCAGGGCAATTTTTTTCAACTTATATTTTTTCAGTTCCAGGTCATGCTCTCCGGAGGCGATTTGTTCATCCGCGGAAAGTTTTGCTTTGGTTGCTGCAACCCGGGCCTTCTGGTTTGCTTTTTCGGTCTCTTCAATAATTCTTGCCGTTTCTTGCTGATGCATCGCTTCGGCAATTTTTTCGTCTACGGGATCGATGGCATTTACATTCAGAGATATCACGTCGAGTCCTAATGATTCAATCGTATTCCCTATTTTTTTATACAGATGGGACGAAAGATCGTCGGATGAGAGCTCTTCGATTTCATGTTTCTCGGTGAATTCCCGGACGCTGATTTGTATTAAATTTTCAAATTCCTTACTGGCATAACCGACCGTATCCTTGCGCCAACCACCAACTCTTATAAGGTTATGCAGGTGGTTAACCGAGGCAGCGACAGCGGCAACAATACCAACGTGTATAGGGATTTTTCCCTTGGCTTCCGCTTCAATTTTAAGAGTGGCTGAATGAATCGTACCGGAAACAGCCAGGCTAAAGTGTCGGGGATAAAAACGCCCTTTCCTTTTGCGTATAATACCATCCGCTTCAAAAATGACGATTTCATCCGGCCGCCGGATTCGATATTCAAAAAAGAGAAAAAGGAGTATAACGGCAAACAATCCTATAGCGATCCACATATAACATCCTCCTTTATCACAAAATAACCACACGCAGAGGCAGGTAATCTTGTGATTTTGATAATATTTTACTGATTATGTCTTAACTTCGTTAGTCTTTATTCGTCTGAATTATTCACCACGAAGATCACGAAGAGCACGAAGGTCTAATAATAACTATTATCTAAAGTGATAATAAAAAGGAATTCCTACTCAATTTTTCATAAGATAAATAATTAAACTCAATAAAAATATCTTTGTGTCCTTTGTGTGCTTCGTGGTTTATAAATGGACCAGTCTGATAAAATAAATGTGAAAATCAGGTGACGTTAGGGCTGAAATTTGAGTTTCACCGGTAAGCAAACAGGTATAGCGACGATATAAACCGATGAGGAAATATAATTATTATGATATATGAACTCAACTGTTTCGGAAAAAATAAATAATCTGGAACTGGGAACTTGGAACTTGCTAAATCATGGAAGATTTAATCCCGATGAGTCGGCCCCGTAAGACGGGGTTTTCGACGCGGAGGCCGACATATTTTATCGTGAGGATTTGGATATTACATTATTACTATGTTGAATCTGATTTTTCTTATATGTTCTTTTTGCCCACCAAATGGCGGATCTTCGACTTGATCAAAAAGAACCAAGAAATCAAGGCCACACTGAAATTTGCTCTATAAAACCTGATGGCTCGGATCTGCAAATAATAGCAAGCCATAATCATGAGGGAGAATATTTAGTCGAGGCATATTACGAAGCGCAATGGTCACCCGATAAGCGCTAGTCGTTAGGCAAACTTATGCTTGACATACGATTATCCGTTCCATATATTTAACGTATTACAATTGACTAATCGATAGGACTTTCATGGAAACAGTTACTGTATCTCCAAAATATCAGGTGGTGATCCCAAAAAAGATAAGAGAGAGACTTAAGGTTAAAAAAGGCCAAAAATTTCAAGTATTCTTCTTTGAGGGAAGAATAGAGCTTATTCCTGTTAAAAATGTGAAGGACATGCGGGGCTTTCTAAAAGGGATAGATACGGAGATTGTCCGAGATGAAGATAGGTTTTAATCATGAATTTAGTCGACTCATCCGCGTGGTTGGAATATTTTGCCAACAGTAAGAATGCTGATTTTTTTGCTGCTGCAATTGAAGATACCGAACATTTAATTGTTTCGACAATAAATCTCTATGAAGTATTTAAAAAGATAATCCAACAGCGGGATGAAAATTCTGCATTGCAGGCGATTGCTTTGATGCAGCAAGGAAAAGTTATAGATGTTGATTCCTCAATCTCGCTTCTTTCTGCAAAGCAGAGCATCGATCTAAAATTACCGATGGCTGATAGTATTATTCTTACAACTGCCCATGTTTTTTCTGCCACACTTTGGACCCAGGATTCAGATTTCAAAGATATTCCCGGAATAAAGTATATTCAAAAATCATCATAAACTTTGCCTGGCGCGCACTTCAACACTCTCCGGCTACGCCGGACCAGTTCGATAATTTTAAAATCATGGAACCAGGTGCCATGACCGATATCCAACGGGCTGTGCGATTTTATTATCTGTTAAAAACCGGGTATGCCAGTAAAATCGTGGATCCCTGTTTCGTAATTTCGACTTTCCGGAAACCGGCATTTAATCTGCTCCGGATCAAGGAAGAATTATCGACCGCTCATTTAAAATTATCAGCCGTGGCCATCGATAATAAACCATACGAAAAATTCATTTCGAAATATGACAAACCGCATGTTTTTTTCTACCTGGATCCGCCTTACTTTGGAATGGAAAACTATTACGGTAAGAATATTTTTCACCAGGACGATTTTCGGATCCTGGCATCGATGCTATCAAAGATCTCTGGAAAGTTCATCATGTCAATTAATAACCATAAAACTATCCACGAAATATTTAAGGATTTTAATCACAGAAAAGTCAATACCAGATATAATGTATCAAACAAATCGAAGAGGGTAGAGGAGTTGTTGATCATGAATTATTAATATTCTCAAATTTCATTATTATATTGATAGATTTGTTTGGATGTGAACGATCATTCACATTTTGTGAACGATACTTCACATAGTGTGAACGATTATTCACACTGGATATTTATCTGCAAATATTTTGAATTTTTGTCAAGTATTTATATTAACGAGACTTAGGCCTGGAATTACTGAAATGGCATGATAATTGCGCCTATTTATAGTAGTATTTTTCGAATCAAATTCGACTAAATTTGGGCTTATTCTTCGTGCTGCTAACAGGTATTTTCACTAATTTTAAATCTCCCTATTCCTTCTGATTTGCTTATTAAAAAGACTTCATTTTTAACTTTAGAAAGTTGTTTACATTCAGTCCTTGAATCTTATTGTATTTAAATTTAGAAAGAGGGTGATGCCTATGATTGTGCAAGATAAATGAGCTGATTTTTGTTTGGCATTTATATTATCCGCTATATATTTAGTAGGAAGTTAAAGGCATTTTAATTTAAGAAGTGAGTAAATAAAATGACTAGGACTAAGAAGATTCAATTATTTATAAAATAACTAAACTTGATCCTTTAATTACAAATGCCCATTGGAGTGAAGATCTCTATATGAATACCCACCCAACTTACTTTGGGATTACACTTTACCTGATTTCTGATGATAAGGGAACTGCGAATCGCACCAGATGTAAAATCGAATTAGTTGTGAAAAAAAGGAAGGTATAAATGAATAATTCAATATCATGGCTTCTATTTGTAATAATATTATTGAATCAACCGTTATTTGCAGGAGATGATACCAGCTATTTCCCTCATCATCAAGGAAATATTTGGGTTTATGAGGTGATAAGTTGGGATGGATCGTTTCGTTATAAATACAAAAATGAGGTCACGTTTGATTCTACGGATCAAAATGGAAATTCTTATGTTATCATTAAACAGTTCGATCCATACAATGAACGAGATATTTATTATAAGGTTGATTCTTTAGGGAATGTATATGGTACCTCACTTGATTTTATCCCAAAAACATTACGATATAAAACTGCTGCAGAGATAGGGGAAAGATGGCCTATAGGAGATCTCAATCCGCATGAATATGGACGGGTGGATAGTATATATTCAGCTATGCCTTTTAACACGGAATGTCAGATAAAAGAGTTTACCTTTTTTATTGCGGATAGTCTGAATGATCCCAATGATCTTTTTATATTAGGTATTGAAACACGTACAGATAAATTTGGTTTGTTGTGGAGAGGTGGTGGAGAACAATTTGAGGATACTTATTTGGAAGGAGCTGTCATAGATGGAATTGTGTTTGGCGATACTACTATTATTACTGATATTCCAAATAATTCAAAACCTGATAATAATTTTTCAATCATTGATTTTGCTCTCATAAGACAATATCCAAATCCATTTAATTCTCTAACGATATTTAAATTTGACGTCTATCGAAGCACAAAAATCAATCTATGCATCTTCGATATGCTGGGAAGGGAGGTGATACGATTAATTGAAAATGAAAAATTCAGTACCGGAAGTTATGTTAAAGAATGGAATGGACAAAATGCCAGCGGATTTTTTGTGTCCAGTAGCGTTTATATATATTTGATTCAATCTGACAATGCTTTAAAGTCTGGAAAAATCCATTTAATTCGTTAAACAATCTATATTTTGTTGGGAGGAATTATGAAATCTCTCGTTTATATTTTCCTAATAATCATATTGTTTACTAATTATTTAGTTATGGCACAAAATGAAGATCCTACTTCGACACTAATCATATGTGGTACAGAGGAGGAACTTAACAAGGCAGGTCAAGCAAAAATTAGTTCAGCTCCAATTGGAGGTAAACACATTACAGCCAGTGGTATAATCAAAGCATTGGTTGTTTATATTCAATTTGCATCCGACACGAATAGTGTGCCTTATTGGGATACCGGTGATCCACCAGATTTTCTGGGAACTCTAATTGATTCAACAACAAGTGAGAATTCAACCAATTATAGTAATGTTACATATTTCTACGATCAAATGTCATTCGGTGATCTTCAGCTAATAGGAAATGAGTATCATGTAGTTCTTCCAGAAACTGAATCCTGGTATAAGTCACACTCATATGGGAGGACTGATTTAATTGAAGAGGCTCTTACTGAACTAGATTCACAAATTGATTATTCAATCTATGACAATTGGGGATCAAGCACTGACTATACCCACACAGATTCATCTGATGGAACAGTTGATATGATTATTGCATCTTTTAGATATATTGACCTTTATAAAGATATTATGTACTGGAACGGTGAAGCAAGTTTAGGATACGGAAGTAGCTTTAATCTTGATGGGGTGACTATTAAAGTGGGATATGGAACAAACTCAGGATCTGGTATCACATGTAACTATAGAATTTCCCAGAGTTGGTTTACAACTGTGGTTAGACACGAATTCGCCCATTGGTTACTGGGACGTTCACATCCTTTTGGTGGTGGAGCTCAACACCATATATGGTCGATTTTGGGAGGAGGAGCAAGATGTGCTAATGCATATGATAGAGAACGGCTTGGTTGGATAACCGTGAATGAAATAACCTCTACTACTCTAAATGATACCTTACAAGATTTTATAACGACAGGAGATGCATATAAATACCATCCCTCAAATGGTTCTACTAATGAATATTACTACTTCGAGAATCATCAAAAAATAAGCATATATGACAATGATTCTGTTGATGATCAGGAAAAGGGAATTTATATATTACATCAAAGTGGTGAATATAATGGTACTAATAATATTAGATGTTTAACATCTAGCGGATGTTACAATTGGGATAATCCATTTTGGGTGACTAAACCTTCCGAATGGGGTCCTGGTCCAGATCTTCCGGCATATAGACTTTTAAGTGAAAACACTAATGGATATAATAATCGAGATAAGTTATATAATACTGACGGTAAGTGGGAATGGTTATTCGTTTTAGCCACTGATAGTATTAACTATACAACCGGTGATTTCTGGAAAGGGTACAACTTCGATGAAGCATTCACTGAGAACAGTCATAGTTAATTCTCTCCCTATACAAATCCAAACACAGATACATGGGCAGGAAACGCAACAAATTTTGCGATGATAATTACTGATACTTATGAGGGTGATATAATAGCTTCATTTTGTTTAAATTATGTAGAAGGAGAAGTATCGGGTACTATTTCATCAAATACAACATGGGGAAATGAAATCGATGTTGTGAATGATGTGACAATCTCAAGCGGGGTCACTTTAACCATATTATCTGGCACAAATATCGATCTAAACTCGAATGTTAAACTAAAGGTTGAAGGGACATTACTTGCAAATGGTGCAACCTTTACAAAAGCTGGTTCCGGTTACTGGGATGGCATTATATTTGATAATGCGAGTAGTTCAAGTGTTATAGAAAATTGTACCATTAGCTATGCCGATACAGGGATTAAATTGATTAGTTCTGACATCACAATTGAAGACAATGAGATCCATAATAATTACCCATTCAGCATTTACAGTTACGGATCATCACCGACAATTGAGACGAATGAAATCTATTATGGAGGCTACAACGGCTATGGTATCTATGCATATGGCGGTAATCCGGAAATTACCGATAATTATATCCATGATATCAGCTCTTATGGCATCGCAATCAATGCCTCCGGTTCAAGTACTTTTCTAAGATATAACTCGGTTATAGATTGTGAAGGTGGTATTTATTTATACGGACAAAATGATGTGAAATTAAGAGGGAAATATGGTGATACTGGCGGATATAATTTGGTTGAGAATTATGATGATGGACCGGGTACCTACGGTATTATGATTACTGGGGGGACACCGGAGTTAGGAGAATACCGCCCTTCTTCTTATCAAGGATATAATGACTTTATTCATGACGGCAGGGATATTGTTTTTGAGTCCATATCAGGTGAGGTATTGGCCGAGAAAAATTATTGGGGTGGTACACCCCAATCATCATGGTTCACGGGTTCTGTATACTATGATCCTTACCTAAGTTCATCCGCAAGTGCTGGTTCTAGTCTTGATAAACCTATTGTCAATGACGACGACGGACAATTATTTGCTAATGCAAATGAATTACTTGACACAAAATCATACCAACAAGCCGCGGATTTATATAAACAATTAATAAATGATTATCCGGATTCTCGTTATGCCGGCACAGCTCTGGCCTGGGCGATGTCCGCCTACAGGGAAAAAGGTGATCTCGTGTCTCAGCGATTATACTTGCAGGGTAAAACCAAACACAAAAACCAGAATGTAGCTGACAAAGCCTGGCTCTGGCTGCAAACCCTGGAGGCTTGGTCGGGTAATAAAACTGCAGCAGCAGAAGTCGTAAAATCCGTTGATATCGATGATTCCGTGGGGGTTGAGATACGCTTAAACTGGGCCAATGATTTGGTTAATATTTATAACGATAAAGTCACGGCACAGAAGGTATTTGATGAATTGTTGAAAGGAGATCCTTCCGAAGGCACAAAGATAACTATTGAAGCGATTCAGAAAACCGCTTCTGGTTTTATGAAAAAGGATTTGTTTCAAACTGATGATGAACTAGATGGAACTGCATCAATAATCCCGAAGAAATATGCCTTATACCATGCTTATCCCAATCCATTTAATCCGAGCACAACGATTGAATACGATATTCCTAAAATCTCCAATGTGAATGTTAAGATTTTTAATATCTTAGGCCAATTAGTAAAAATGTATGAATTATCCTCTCAATCGCCAGGCGCTTATAATATAACCTGGGATGGCACAAATATGGCTGACGTTCGGGTTCCAAGCGGTGTGTATATTATTCACTTTAATGCTGAATCTTTAAAAGGAAAAAGAGAATTATTTCAGCAATCGATAAAGGTGACTCTCCTTCGTTAATTATAATTGTTGAAAAAGTGTTATCAAAAACAGGGGTATTATATGTACCCCTGTTTTAATGTTTATATTTTCTCATCTCTACAATTCTTTTATAGTGATTTTCAAGATATTGTCGTATTCGTTTTAAAGTTGATAAATCAAAGGACCTCGAATTACAACTTAAAATTTTCCAGAATCTTCTAGAATCCATCCTACGAAATATTGCAATTGACCATAAATTCATTTTTGACTATATCAAAAGTTTTTTGATTTTAGCCCCTCTATTTGTAAAATTCCTGTTAAGAAAAAGTTAAGTTTTAAAAAAATTACCCTGATTATTGTGTGTTTTAGGGTATATTATAGTGTTTGTTTTTAAAATTTCTCTGATTATTGTTTTTATTTTACTAATGTTTGACGTTTCACATTTCACATTTTACGTTT
>CAZBBC010000083.1:0-19162 GCA_964489835.1 uncultured Calditrichota bacterium | reverse complement strand
CCGGACTCTCCAGAAAGGCATAGGCAGCTAATCCCACCGGACTCCAATGCCCGGGGGTACCAAAAGGTTCTGTTGACCAGGCAAAGGATATATCCAGAATTTCATCATAATCTCCGGAATTATCATTGGCACCGCCAACACCCCAATCCACATATTGGGCAAAAAGAACTTTTTCATAATCGGTGGTACCCATATTGGTGATCTCATAAAACCAGAAGATGACATCTTCCGCAAGCACCTGTGACCATTGGAAACCCCGCGTACCTACCTGCATGCCCAGACCGCCGCGGGTGTTATCGTCGGCATCGGGATAAAAATTATGTGTATTGATATATTGACGATCCTCATCGTCATCAAAGACAAAATAGGTCTCTACATCCGCGTTTTGCCGGGCCGGATTAAGTAACCCGTTCCATTTTCCGTCGTATTCCGGGAGCCGGTCCGGCCAGTGCGCCGGCCAGGTATCCGGATCATCACTACGGGCCGGATAGGTTTGACCGGGATTGGCATAACCCGGTAACGACCACCAGCCATAGGTTACCCGTGTGGCCGGATCTGATCGGGTAAATTCATAATAGTTCGTCTCAAGCGGATGAATAATCTTACCCTGTGGATCTTCGACCTCGGCCTGGACGATGATCGCCACACCATCCAGATAGGTATTTGGGGGATTACTACCTTTGGGCCATAAACCACTTCTGTTTTTCTCGTTTAAGTAATCTCCAACTTCGCCAAAATTATAGTATACAGTGGAGACAAGATTTCCGTCCATAAATCCTTTTTTCGTATAATTGTGATTACCTTTGTTCCAGTCCACCAGTCTTTGTCCATAACTCAGGCACGGTATCAATAAAATTAACATTACAAGCCTTATGTTATGCGTGATATGATTCAAGTGATGATCATTCAATTCGTGCTCCTAAAAATATTGTCCAACATTAACGGACTTATTTTTATCAAGGTTAGTTTTAGGTTGAATCTGAATAAAATTCTATCTGAAATTCCATGATTTCTTTTTGATGTTCAGCGCTGATAAAAACCTCTGAATATTGTTCTTTTTTATTTTCGTGCCAACCCTGTTTCATTTTCTTTCCGTCACACAGTATTGATCTTACCGCATAGGGTGTAAGAATTATGGTTTTATTCTGATGACCAGGAAATGCCTTTAATTTTAAATTAAGTGCCCGTTTTTTATGATTAAAAGTGCTGGCTACCAGGTTCGAATTCGAACTCTTTATGTAGGGATATAACGGATAAGATCCCATATGAATTGATATTCTCTTCACCGGTCCTATGTTAGCCGGGACAATAATACTAGGATACTCTCCCTCATCATATAATATCCTTTCCACCTCCTGACCGGTACCACTTACACATACCTCTACCTTTTTACCGTATAAGTTAATGTCGTAGGTGAAAAAATCTTTTCGTTGCGGGAGATAGGGTGAGAAAGAAATGTTCCAGTGATCTTCTGTTATACAGAATAGATGGTAGAGACAATATAAATACCACCCACCGGCCCACATGAACTGAGGTTTGTCAACGGTACCATATACCAATGTATCCAGGTGATTTGCATTTCTTACTTCGTACATAGCAGGTTGTCCGTTTGGTCCGTTCATAATGCCGTTCAGCGTCATGATCCTCTTAACAAAATTATATGCTTCCTGGCGCCTATCAATAGCGATCAGTCCCAGAGTATACCAGGCATTACCCTGATACCACACGCCCCCATTAAAATAATAGAAAGGTGCCCCTGCTTCATTCCCGGAAAATTTCAGGTAATCGATCAGGTTTTCAAAATCCATTGGGTAAGCATTATACACACCTACCTTTTCGTCCACTAATTTTTTTTTGGCTGTATTGATGAGCTCGTTCTGCCGTAACGGCTCAAGCACCTGATAGTGGGCGGCCAGCAGGGAACCGATATAATAATGACGGTCTGCGGAATGATCCTGATAATAATTAATCAGATATTTTAATTCATCACTCCATAAATGGTCCGCCAGGGCCATTTGCATTGAATTTGCTGCTTTTTCATAGTCATTCAGTTCATTAGAATCATCTCCCAGAACGGAAGCAATATAAATATATTCACGGAGCGCCTTGATCGCTAAAATGGTCATATAACTTCTCGGTCCATAATTTTTACCGATATCCCACCAATCCGGGCGGAAGGACCACATTAAATAATCATCCTGTCTGGTTAAAAGAGCCACTTGCATACATTTTTTTATATAGGGAAATATTGAACGAATAAACGAAGTATCTGCCGAATGACGCAAATAACTGGCCGATGTGATGATCATCCAGAAATTATTCCAGTTATCCGAATCCGCATATTCTGTGACATAACTGCTGTCTCTCCAATAATAAGCATGCGGAATCACCTTTTCCTCATTTGCATGACGGATGATAAAATCGAGATCCCTTCTTACTCTTTCTGTATCAAAATAAACCGCTGCCAGATCCGTGACCAGTACATCATGTGTAAAATAGAAATTGTATTCAGCAGGACATGGCATTGGTACAATTTCACCATCCAGATAGTGAGCGTTTGAAGCCAATATGGCTTTCGCCCAACGCAATGAATGGTTCAGATCAGGATCTCCACAATCCCATAAATTATCAGAATATGTTTCATCTAAAACTGAATGTTCATACAGATCGATTTCACTCTCAAAATTAGAGCGCAGGTATGCAACAATTTCGTGGCCCTGGTCGTAAGCGGCCGAACCTGTTATCTGGATAACTTTAAGTGTTTCACCCGGGGAAAGCTCTTTTCGATAAAAAAACCTGGTCGCTGTTTCCGCTGGATTATTCGGGGAAATCAATACAGGTTCTCTTTCCCAGCCCATATTATTTGCAGGTAAAAATGAATTCAGAGGACCGGCAGTATGATAGCTTACAGGTAATTCACCGGCATTGGTAACGAATAACTGTGCACGTTGAGTTTCCTTATCCAGATGATTGGTATAAATAGTGGATGTTAGGGAATCATAATCGGTCCATGCCCTGTTTTTTTTCATAAACGTATGACTTGTTCGTAAAGATGTTTCAAGATGTGTATCGAATTCCACAGTCTTTTTCGACAGACTCCGGTTGGTTATTTCGTAGGTTATGATCATGGATGGCTTATTCTTGGTGAATTGATAAGTAATTTCAATTGATTTCAACGAGTCTTTCTTCCAGAATCTTACGCGGTATGGTGTCAACGATATTGAATATGGTTCGAATCCCAGCCATTCTTTCTCCGTATCCCCAATTTTGAGTCCCAGAGCCATGATATACGTTGTATCTCGTTTCCAGTAGTCGGAACTGAGATCGATACTATTAGCGACCGGATAGAAAAAACTGATCCGCTGCGGTACGCAGTAACTATGATGAAATTCAACACCGACAAAGGGTCCTCCTACTTCAATTTTAGCATCTCCCGTGTAATTAACTTCAAGTTGCCGGTGTAATTGATCATATAAATTCTGCCCGCAACCCGTCAAGAATAATATATACAGAACAAAGATCGTGTAAGAACAAAAATGTTTTTTTAAGATCATGATCTGATGCCTTTCGAACAAGGATAATTGTAAGGACATGAGTAAAAAAGATATTCTCTATTGTTCATCTGATATTACTTTAACATCAGTAATTTACGTCGGTTAAAATAATTTTTGGTTCTCAGCTCATATAAATAAATACCCGAGGTAACGGCAATTCCCGCTTCATTGGTACCATCCCAATAGATGGAATAATAACCCGACGTTTGGTTCGTACTTATGAGATTCTTTACTTTTCTGCCGAGAATATCGAAAACATTTATTTGCACCGGACCGGGTTTACCAATCTGATACCGGATCATTGTTTGTTCGTTAAACGGATTTGGATAATTCTGTTCCAGATTGTTTGTTGCCGGAACCGGGTTTAGAGGTTCTTTGGCGATGGGCAGGTTTATGTCATATAATTCAGCGATCTCCTGCATTGACAAGGCATAATTGTAAATACGTATATCATCTATGACGCCTTTAAAATTGTATTGATTGTTATCCGGAAGCATCTGTCCGATTGTAAGATCGATTGTGGTGGTTAGGATTTGTCCTGCTAACTGTGTAAATCGATTCAGTACACCGTTTATATACAGTTCAAAATCTGAACCATTATACAAACCGGTAATATTATAATAGGTGTTCAATTTCAGCTGATACTCCGAATCAACATCTTTAACTTGACTCTCAGTTTTTACTGTCCAGCGAATCTTCCTGTCCCCAATTGAAAATTTCCATCTTCTTTCCCAGTTTCCATGAGAGAGAGGATAAGCTTCACGTGCATCAAAAAATTCGGTTATTTTTATCCAGAAATTAACAGTGATTGAATTCTGAAAATTGAGATTGGAGGCATTGGGGACAAGGATATAATCATTCTGACCATCAAAATAATAGGCTTTACTCATCACCCCAAATCGGTCTGCGGTCAGAGTGGCCCCATGGACCGTACCATGATTACCAAACGTGCTGGCATCATTCGAATTTCCATCAAATGGGTAATAAGCGACAAGGTCTCCCTCTTCAACCTGTGAAAGATCCCTGACAGCAACATCAATACTATCAACCGCTGATCCGCCGTATGCGTCTTCAACACGGCAAACAATAAAGTAATCCCCTTTGATGGACGGTGCTGTCCAGACCGCACTTGAATCGGAGACTTCCAGACTGCCCGCTTCAGAAGACCAGTAAAAGGCAAGTTCATCTCCATCCGCATCATATGCTGAGCAAACGATGGTAGACTCCGAGCCCAGATCAATTTTTCGTGGTTCGGCATGCATCCCCTGTATCTGAGGATTTGAATTTATCCTTTCCATCGCCTGAACATGGATACTTGCAGAATCCTGACCGCCGTTGTTATCATCCACCCAACAGATGATACTATAATCACCACTAACGGATGGGGCTATCCACTGAATCTGTGGTCCACTACCTTTGATCATACCTCCGTCGGTTTGCCATGAATAGTTCTGAGAATCATTATCTTTATCCTCTGAAGTGCAAAAAATAGCTGTTGAATCGTTCAGGGTCACAATTTCTGAGGCCGCTCCCAAACCTTTTATCCTCGGCGGATAATTCAGGGTACTCTGATCGGATCTGTAATCGACAATCACATCATTCACCAACATCTTATCCAAATCATAACTTAGAACGCCACTTGCCGGCAGGATAACGACCAGCATGGCAGCATCGGCAGGTATGGTTATTGTCGTAATCCCGCTCACCCCGGTGCTGAACTTTTCATCCGTTACCGCATTATATAGATCATGCGTTCCTTCTCCCGTATTGAGTTCAATAATTTTTTCCTCATCATAAGGATTGTAGTAAAGATAACTGGGATAGGCTTGATCATGGAAGTAGTCTGTTTTCAGCAGATCTAATCTGAGAATTTTATCCACAATGGTCGTATCAATGATACCACCCAATATCCCGACATGTGATGAGCCGTATAACGTAAGATTGGTGGCTCCCCAACCACCGTCGATGGCATCCCCGGTGGCATAGGGAAAGCCATTCATTTGCCGCATGGCTTCGTGGGCAATGTATGATTTGGGATCATAGGTATGCGCCCATGCTTCGCTATCCTGACGAAGGTCTGACAGATAATTCGGATAAAAAAGACGACAGGCGTTGGCAGCGTTAAGCACCCATTTGCCGATAGCTCTGGCAAACCGGTCATCATAGCGTACCAGCGGTACCAGCGCTCCGATTTGTTCGAAGGTATTCATAACAAATGCATAATCACTGCTTCCATCAGCTTCGCCAATTAATCCGTAAACATCGTAGACGCCCCATTCATCAAGTACCGCTCCCCAATTTCTCAGTGGTCCGACATCGAAACACCAGTTAATGATCTTTTCAATATCATATTGTGTACCCAGTTCGGCATTCATCCGTGCCGCTATATATGTGCCATATGATAATTGTAATTCATAGGAAGGATTTGTAGGCCAGTTACTCAGGAATTCCAGGGCCCATTCAGCCCCCATACGGTACTTTTCCTGACCGGTCTCCCGGTAGGCATGATATAAAAGCCAGCCAATCGCTCCGGCGGCTTCCGGTTGATGAACATCATCATCATAAGGTGTCATTGATGAGAGATACCATCCACGGTGATCCATATCCGGCAGATGCCAGGGAGTGGCACTTCCCCCCATTGTTTCCACGGCATGTAACCATTGATTGGCAACGGAAGTAAATTGGTAGGAAAAATCTCCGGTTTGTGGATAGAGATCATACAGTTGATAAAAGAATATGTTTGGCATGGTGGAATACCACCAATCATCGCCGCTCTGGGCGACCGGATGATTCAGATATACATTTTCTTCAGGACGTTTGTTAAAAAACTCTTCGCAGAAAAGGACCCAATTGTAACCATTCTGTGTGCTCTTATCGATTCCGGCAAGACTGGCTCCAATAACTGCTGGTATCACATTAATTGCTTCTGAAGATAAAGGGTAAGGTGTTCCTACCACCGTATGCAATCGGAAACTTTCATGGTTCGGATAGTTGATGGTATTTGTCATCCACGAGATTAGCGGTAAATATTCCCCTTCCCGGTTAAAATCAAAAACAAGGGTATCATAACCTAAAGTCACCTGTTTCCAATCTCTCATCTCATACGGAGAGGGTTGGTTTGGCATCTGTTCGATCCGGTTGATATTTAATTGTTGGGCGACACTATCATCGTACGCAAGAATAAACATCAACATAAATACAAATATAGCATATACTTTTTTCATCGTACTTCCTAAAAAATCTGGTTGCTGTTTTTATTAAATTCGCTCTATGATTTCCAGATCAATCCGATTATTTTCGGGCCAGGTAATGATTTAATGTGTTGACCTTTATATTCTTTATTTGTTCAGTACTTAAAGTACCGCCAATCACCGATATTGTGAATTTTTCCCCCGGTATAAGAATTATACCATTATCTGCAAATATGAGATTAGGATGTTGCAAGGTCACAAAGAAAGCAGAAGAAGGACTGGTAAGTTCTATTCGATTATTAGCATAATCTAGATTAATTTCAGATTTATTAAGTTTCACAAATTTCCAACGCGGTCCCTGAAAATAATTAATGTTTAATTGTTTCCCTGATGCATCCAGAAGACGCGCCACCAGTATTGTCTTTCCGTCTTCAATTAAGGCAGTCCCTGCCATTTGCCAGATATTTTTTATCGCCTGGGATTTCACTTCTACACTTATGGTTTTTGAGTTTAAGATCCGACCGTTTCCGGAGGATATCTGGTAAAGTTCTGCATAGCCGCTGAATATTTCAGCGGATTGATTGGAGATGACTAAGTTTATCTGCTCTTTTTCATATTGGAAAGCTATCAATTGTGGAGAAAAAGCTCGTTTTACAAAATAATAAGCCAGTTTCGGCAAGCCTTTTGAATCTATTAATGACCAGCTGGTTACCGGCCAACAATCATTTAATTGCCAGATGATATTGCCATTGGTTTCAGGCCACCGCATCCGCCAATGTTCCAGACAACACTTTAAAGCCAGGCCCTGATTTAACTGGGTAAGATAGATGTAGTCTTTGATTCTGGTTTTAATCGGTAAATGGCCGGCAAGGAAGCGGATTAAGCGTTCGGCACCTTCATGTTGTTTATTATGGAATTCGAATTGACGGCTATGCGGATTCATTTCAGATTTGGGGATCACATCTGACAACGTTGAGTAATTGGCAGGAGATTGAAATCCAAATTCGGTGACAAAGTGACTTTTATCTTTTGAAACCTCCGTATAATCCACCCATTGGCTCCAGATGTCCCAGACATGCCGGTTACCACTGACAGGATCATTTGGGTCATCTTCATTCCCAAAAGGTGTGGTCGGCCAATAAGGACGAACTGGGTCCAGTTGTTTGAGCAATTCAGGAATATGTTTGTGAAAAATAGAATATCCCGGCATTTTGTATATTTTACCACAACCATCCCGGTACCAGATCCATTCATTTTCATTATTACCACACCAGATTGCAATTGCTGGATGATATTGGAGACGATTGATATTTTGTTCGACTTCTTCCATTACATTTTTTATAAAATCCTCATTTTCAGGATAAGCAGCACAGGCAAACATAAAATCCTGCCAAATCATCAGGCCTAACCGATCGCAGAGATCATAGAAAATATCATTTTCATATATTCCCCCTCCCCATACACGAATCATATTCATATGGGCATCCCGGGCGAGTGTCAGCAGATGATCATATTGATTTTCGGTAATCCTGGGGAGAAAAGAATCGCCTGGAATCCAGTTCGCCCCCTTAATAAAAACCGGTTTAGAATTTACCAAAAATCTAAAAGTGTTCTTTCCCTTATCCTCCCGCTGGAGTATAATCGTGCGGATTCCCACCCGGTGCTGCCAACAGTCAAGACAATTCCCGTCTTCATCGATAAGAGTAATTTCCAGATGATAGAGATGCGGATTTCCGAGTCCATTGGGCCACCATAGTTCCGGATTTCTGATATCCCAATCAAGTTGGACTGATTTTTCACTGGTCAATATTTTTTCAATTTTATAGGTTTGCTTTGTATCGGATAAGGTCATTATGATCTTAAAACCAGGAGTGATATTACCCGAAAGTTTTACGGAGATCCGGGTTTTAGCCCGCTTACTATTAATAGAAAGTGTGCTGAACCCTGCAGAATCAATCCAGGCTTTCTCATGCTGGATAAGATAAACAGGACGCCAGATACCGGTCGTTGGGTAAGCAGGACCCCAATCCCAGCCAAAGGAATACTGCGCTTTACGTATGAAAACCCGCTCGGAGTGGCGGGCGGTCGGGAACTGATGAATGGTACTTTTATTTTTCAATCCATACTGGCGTGCAGACCAAAATCTGATCTGAAGGCGATTTTGCTTTTTCTTAATTTTGGTTGAAATGTCGAACTGATAACACTTGAACATATTTTTTGTATTACCAATCTTTTCACCATTTAAATAGATATCCGCAATGGTATCCAAACCTTCAAATACTATATGAACTGGTTTTTCCACTTTGAATTTGGAAGGAAAATCAAATCTGGATTTATAAATCCAATCGATAGTGTCAATCCAATGAAGATTCTTTTCGTTATCAGCATAAAAAGGATCAGCAATCAGTCCGTTGTTTAAAAGATCTGTATGGACAGTACCCGGTACCTGTGCCTCTATTCCTTCAGAAGATATTTTTACACCTTCCGGAACAAAGGATTTCAATGCTGGTTGTACTATCCAGTTGTCATGTAATAACTGCTTTTTACTCATCATTTTTTTCATCGCTGATAATGGAAATCTGATCCGTTAGATAAATATCAAACGGTAAGTTCATCCAGCAGATCCTTCAGGTTAACAGCGGCGAAGCTACTGCTATAATCTGACATCGCATATGGAATAATGAGTTCGTTCCCATGCACAGCACTGCCACAACTATAGACAACATTTGGTACATAACCTTCACGCTCATTTATTTCAGGAAATAAGACAGGTTTTGAAGTTCTACCGATTACCCGTGTAGGATTTTCGAGATCTAGTAAGAAAGCCCCGATTACATATTTACGCATCGCTCCTACGCCATGGCTGAGAACAAGCCATCCCGCTGTTGTCTCGAGTGGCGATCCACAATTACCGAGTTGAATATATTCCCATGGAAAAACAGGTCTGTGAATGATTTCATCATCTTTCCAAAAATGCAAATCATCAGAAAATATGATAAAATTATTTTCACTGTCCCGCCTTGAGAGCATGGCATACCTGCCATTGATTTTTCTCGGAAACAATGCCAGACCTTTGTTTTTAATAGCCGGACCTGTAATCGGCCGAAAAGTGAAATTTATAAAATCCCGCGTCTCAAGTAATTTAGGTTGTATGTTATAACCATCAAATGCTGTATAAGTTGCATAGTAGTTTATCTCCGAACCATCTTTAAATTGTACAAATCGGGCATCTTCTATTCCTTTAATCTCTGAAGGTGACACTGGAAATATTACACGTTCAGATATATCATGATCAGGATTAAACTTTAGTTGATACTCTGCTAGAGCGAAAGACAACATAGAATTGGCCGCTGAATGATAAACTTTTCTTTCCGCCGGTATTAGAGGTAAATTCAGTTCAATCTTTTCTTTAAGTTCGTTTAGAGTAAACTTTTCCGGTAAATCATAAATCAGGCTGTTTTCAACAAAATCCGATAAACCCAATTCTATTATATTATTAATAAAATATTGTTTTTTAAATATTGACGGATGGGTATGTATTTCCGGGGCAATGACCAGTCGGCTGGGCTGATCGATTGTGATATTATTGTATTTATCAATAGTTCCTGATCGAAAAGTAATTGATGAGATATGACCTTCTCCGGTTGCTCTGAGGCTGAGAATAATTCGATGATTTCCCTCCGGCAATCCATGCTGATCAGGATGCCAAACCATCGAAGGATTGAACAGGGCTGCTGATTCCAGCGAATATTCATGGGAAAAATATGCACCGATGATGAGGGCTCTTGTTGCACTGCAATGTGTATCAGGTGGTATATAGGATAACATTTCCTTAAAACGTGTTTCATAAAATCCCATAATATCATGGTGACGTCCGGCAAATTCGGTTAAAATTTGATTAAGATGAAATTCTACTTCCTTTTCAGAGAGCGCGAAAATCCTCGAGATGACACTGCTGGTCCGGACTTTGTCCATTAATGATAATGGTCTCAATAAAACACGTCTATGGTCTGGTTTAAGCACGATGTCCGTTCTTCTAACTTGCATAGGTTTTCCTATAGCTACATTTTATACTGAATTAGTTTTCGATAGCCTGCATATTGTTAGGTCTGTTAAACGCTATAATAAAAGATTCTGTCCTGTAGTTGATATATGATATCATTACTTTTATGAGCGGTGCTTCCATAGTGCATCAATAATATCTGATACTTTACATACAGCAAAACCTATGACTTTATCGGCAGCACCATAGTATACCTGTAATTCATTATTTGAAACGATGGCACCTTGTGGAAATACCACCATATTTACATCACCGATTTTTTCATATTCTTTTTCAGGTTCGAGAATGGGATATGGAAGCCGGGCAATAATTTTGAAGGGATCATTTATGTCAAGGAGGGCTGCTCCCGCGCGGTAGGTCATTGCATTGTCAACACCATGGTATATCAATAACCATCCGGCATCTGTTCTTAAAGGAGGTGGACCGACACCTATTTTTTTCGTTTCCCAATTAAAAACCGGATATAAAAGGGTATGATTTTGTAAGTTTTTTATATGGTCCGGCCAATAAGCTGCTTCCGGTTTACTCAAATGTTCTATATCGTCAAAATAGGCTAAGTGAATATTGGGTTCAATTCGATGAATAAATGCAATTTTATCCTTAATTTTTTCAGGAAAAATCATGGCGTCTTTGTCTTGTCGATCTGGTCCAACCATTGCAATTTTTTTGTAAGAAATAAAATCTGCTGTTTCAGCCATAATGATGCGGGCATTTTCTCCTTTTTGAGGATTCTTACCATCAAAGCCGGTATAGAAAATAAGATAACGATTTTCAAAAAAAACAATTCTGGGATCTTCACAACCATGCTTCTCTATTGGCCATTCCCGGGCAATGACCGGTTTATCCCACCGCTGTAAAACATTGCCTTTCAAATCCAATCTTGCATAACCGATAGACGAATAATTATTTCCTTCAACCGCGCGATATAAGAGGTGAATTTCACCATTTTTTCCTGCGACTCCAGGATTAAAGACTGCCCCTGATTCCCATGTGTGGTCAGTTATTGCTTCCATAATAAAATTGTTAACCCGTTCAAGTTTAAATCGCTCCATTTTCGGTATTTCCTTCTTCCTGGACCTTCAGATAATAATTTTTAAATGATTATGTCCTTAACTCAGCAAAAAATTATAAGGTTAAAATTAACCGTCAGTTAAGTTAAGACTACAAATTTGCCCGTTCCAGATAATATTTATGCAACACAGACCGGCTGATTTTATTTTTTTCAACTTCCAAAAGTGTAAGCAGTGCTTCGACCGTTGATTCTGCGCCGCAATTTTTGTTAATCGTATGGTCATCTTCAAGACCATCAAAACAGCGTCCTGTTTGGGGATCATAAATTAATTGATCACTTCTATTTTTCCCAATAAGCCAACAGGCAATATCAGCGCCCTGTCTGGCATATGATTCTCTACCGGTAATTTTATAAGCTTGTAAGTTAGCCCAGACCAGTGGTCGAATTCCATAGGCTATTTGCGCATATTGTTTTTCTTTCTTCAAGACAAATTGATTTCCTGCGACGATTACCGAAAATTCATTTAAGTAATTACGACTTATCAGATAAGGATGAAATGAATTGATTTCCAATAAACCTGCCTGGATATATCTGTTTATGCCTAAGGCATGACCGGATAGAAGAAGTGAATATGCCTGAGAATTACCATAGGCATGCCAGATATTGTTCCAGGAGAGAAAAGCACCAAACGGGTAATTGGTACTGTCTCCCGCCTGCATCTGAGAGATACCCTCACTTATTTTCCTGATTCTCTCTCTAACTGATGGATCAGATTTATGACGTAAATAAGCCAGTAATGCCATTTGTAATACTGCTGCCTGATCACTGGCTGTTCGGAGCGGCAGCCAGGTTGGTTGTATAATGCCATGATTTTCCCTTACATCCGGATATACCATCAGGATAGAATCAATGGCAAGAAATGTACGTTCGATACTGTGGTTCAACCTGTTTGCATATGCCGGATCCTCTGACCTGTAGTGAGGCAATGCTTCTGCCAATGCCCACAGTGCGCGCCAGGTCCACCAATTTGCTTTCGGCTGGCTGTTACGATGAGTTTTGTTTATTGTATAATCAGGATTCATAAAATTATAGAAAAGACCGTTTGGTGCCTGCATGTAAAGAATAGATTCAAGGAGTCTTTTCGCCTTATAAAGACTTTTTTTCTGTCCGGTATATTCCGAATGTGCCAGATAAAAGACAGCTGAACGGGCAATATCATCTATACAGGCCGTTCCTTCACCCGGGGCATCCACCCAATGATAATCAGGATAATCTGCATAAATGTGAATAACTGCTAGTGATTGATTATTGATGATTAACTCTTCATAAAGATGGTCCAGATGTGCTGTGTTCAGAAGACTAAAGGAATTATCATCAGATTCGTATCTACAGGCATGAGTAATAAGAATTAATAAGACAATGATGACCCAATTTTGTACTTTACTCATAATCATGAGGTAATTCCGTTTATCAATTGAACTTTTGGTTCTAATAGTGTTTGATACTGCTTTTTATTTCAATCATTAAAATTAGCTGCTTATTCTTTTAAACCTGTAGAAGCCATACTCTGGATGAAATAGCGCTGAAAAAATGTATAGGCAATGATAACCGGTATCGCCAGCAATGTCGCAGCAGCCAGTTTTGCCCCCAATTGTGCATCTGCCCGGCCACCAACAGCAAAAAGAGTAACCAACTGAGGCATGGTCATTAAATTTTCTTTTCTGATGACAATAAGAGGCCAGAGTACTTCGTTCCAGGTTGCCATAAAAGTAAGGATACCCACTGTGACAAGGGCCGGAATTGAATTCGGCCATAGAATTCTAAACAGAATATGCATCTCCCCGCAGCCGTCTATTCTGGCCGCGTCAATAAGATCTTGAGGGATAGTTTTGAAGTGTTGTCTAAATAAAATTATACCCATGGCATTCATAAAATAGGGAATGATCAGAGCCAGGTAGGTATTGGTCCAATGAAATTTTACCATTAAGATATATTGGGGGATCAATGTTATCTGAAAAGGAAGGGTCATGGTGAATATAATGGTATAGAAAATAAGATCGCGACCCTTAAAAGTCAGACGCGATAAGGCGTAGCCAACCATAGAACTAAAAATCAGAACACCGGCCGTTACAGAAATTGATACCAGAAGGCTGTTTAGGAATGCCCGTCCGATTGGTACCTTTGATAGTACCTGGATATAACTCTTTAGCGTAAATGTGGAGGGTAAAAAAGACAGTGATCCAATTTCATTTGTCGGAGCAACAGAAGCCATAAGCATCCAGAAAAATGGATATAAAAACATCAATGCGCCTATGAAAAGAAAGATATAAAGGAACCACTTTTTCATTCGGGAATCAATCCTTCTCAATAAATCTTTTTTGTAATACCACAACAACCATGATTATTGCTGCAAAGAAAAAACCCAGAGCAGAAGCATATCCCATATGGTAAAAAGTAAACGCTTGTTTATAAATGTATAGGACAGCCGATATTGTACTGTTCAACGGACCTCCCGCCGTCATAACATAGGGCTCGATGAATAATGAGAAACCACCGATAGTGGAGAGAATCACTACTAAAAAAATCGTCGGATTGATTGCCGGCAAGGTAATATAACGAAATTTTTGCCAATGCGTCGCACCATCTATATCCGCCGCTTCATAGTACTGAGGAGGAACACTCTGCAATCCCACCAGGAATAGAACCACATAGAGACCAACATTTTTCCATGTTGCCATGATCGCAATCGAAGGCATTGCGATACCAGGCTCTACCAACCATCCGATTTTCTTGAAGCCAACACTGACAAGGATGCGATTAATTAATCCGGTCTCAAGACCGTATAATTGCATCCAGACAATGGTAACTACCACGCCTGAAATGACGACCGGTAAAAAATAGGAAGCCCTTAAAAAAGAACGTAATCTGATCTTCTGATTTAACATTTCTGCCAGAAATAAAGCGACAATCAGCTGCAAAGGGATATGAATGACCAAAAATATGAGTGTATTTAGAATTGAACGAAAGAATATGCGATCCTGGAACAGTTTATTAAAATTTTGCAAACCGACATATTCCATCGGGGAGATAATATTCCAGTGGTGAAACATCAGGATAATCGAAAACAGTACCGGAAAAAGAACAAAAAGGCCAAGATGCAGAAGATAAGGAGAAACCATCAAATAGGGTGTTAAGCGGTCTTTTTTTATCATGTTATTCACTCTCGCTATTTCAAAATCACTTCTGCTGCTATGGCCGCATCATATATGGCCTTCTCCGGTGATTTTGTACCATATACCACGCATGCTTCATATTCCTGGGATATCACATCAAATATTTCTTTTAATTGCGGGCAGGTATCAGTTCCTCTAACATGTTTTGCCTGCTCAGCAAAAGGAATCATTTTAGGATGACTATCAAAATAAGGCCGAAAAAGAGCATTCTCAAAAAGATTTTTTCTTCTCGGTAACTGTGTCGTTATCTCCAGCAATTGTAAATCGTTTTGTTCACTAATCATAAATTTTAAAAACTCCCAGGCTTTTGGAGGATTAGAACAGGTATTAAAAATGACGATATTTTTAGGATCACCATAAGTAAAAATATTTCCCTGAAAATCATCGGGAACCGGCATTGTAGTAAATTCATAATCAAACCCTTTGGGTTTAAATTTCTCCGCATGAACAATTTCCCACGGACCGGTAAACCGGGTAGCAATGACACCTGTTAAAAAAACATCCTGTCTGGCAGAGAGCAGTTCGCGAGAAAAAAAATTTTTATCATAAACGGTTTTTAAAAAATTGAATACTTGTACCGCGGATTCATTATTGAATACCACCTTTCCTTTA
Organism: uncultured Calditrichota bacterium; assembly: GCA_964489835.1. Taxonomy (GTDB): domain Bacteria; phylum Calditrichota; class Calditrichia; order JAJRVZ01; family JAJRVZ01; genus CAZBBC01. Next base: position 3,497 of record CAZBBC010000083.1, on the reverse strand, counting down.
TCGATTAGCTTGCCCCCCCCCGAAGCGGCCAGATAAAGTGGATAAAAATCAAAAAACCGCTGCCACCAGGTTGAAAGAATCTCTGAATACCCGATCCAGAGATTAACATATCCATTACTATCCACATTTTTCTGAAATACTTTTGCGGCTTTAAAAAATTCTGAATATGTCGCCGGTGGTTTTTCCCAACCAATATCTCTAAACATCTTGGTATTATAAATCAACATGATCGGATTGACCTTCCAGGGAATCTGATAAATATGACCATCTGCAGAAGTGATTTCAGCAATGACCGTGCTGTCACAGCGTTGGTTGATAATCTCAAGAAAACCCTCCAGTGTATCCAGAGGAACCAAAACTCCCGCACGTGCAAAAAACTCCACATCTCCCTGCCACATATTGGAATAAAAGTCCGGTGTGGTTCCACCGACGACTGCCGCAAGAATTATCTCTTCACTTGAACGACCTTCAGGAACTGGCTGGAAAATAACCGGTTTACCCGGATTTGTTTCATTCCAGATTTTGACGACATGGCTGGCAAAATTTATTTCATCGGAATTATTAGCGGACCAATAAAGTAATTTAGAATTGTCTGAGTGACCAGCATGATTACAGGCCACGAAAAAAACAAACAGCGACACAATGCAAAAATTACGATAATACTTTAGTACCATAGCTGCCATTCCCAATCAATGGTCGGAACAGGCTGGCGTGGGAGAAGACCTCCTTTTTTGACTGCATACAGATCAATTGCCTTCGGATTCTCTTCATCATCTACCTGAAGATTATCCAGAGCAGTTTTATCTATATATATTTCATAGTCTTGCTTTAACTTTAAAACGCGATGCATCAATTTGTTCATATATGTTTCTTTTACAAAATCACTGCGCACATTTTTTTTCGCTTTTTCAAACGGAATGATATCATTAGCACTATTAACATAATTTTTAATATTATTATTATAAAATTCACTAAGATCAGCCTCATCAAATTTTATTGAATTAGCAATATCTGCCTTCACAGCATTGAATATAATCTTATCCCGCCACCATCCCACCTGTGCTCTAACCTCGTCCTTTTCATCATACTTAAGTTCTCGGGCTCTTTGAATTAACAGATAATCACGCACCATCCGCCATACTGTTTGTTGGACCGTTAATATAAATCTCTGGCTTGATGTTGAATTAAATTTAAGATATGCCATTCGCGGTAAATACCAATTGATATAATCTTTAAACAAGATGTTTCCAGATTTGGATCGCACCAGGATATGATCATCATACTTTCCGTAATCCAGAATATGGGTATCGAGATCCGGTTGTTTAAGACCTTTCTTCAGAGCATCACTACTATAGGGTTCATGATGAACAGCCCTATCATTGATGTATTTAACAACAAGACCAAAAGTTTTCTTCTCAATCACAGGATCCTGCTGATTCATTAGATTGTTCACATAAATATCGGACAATTTATCCAATTTTTGCTTAAATATTGCACGCTCTAACTCATATTTTAATTTATCTAGGGCTGTTTCTGTCGTAATAATATTATTCCAAACATTATCCTTTCTAACAATATACCATCCATCCGCTGCTCTGATCGGAGCTGAAGTTTTATCTAAAGTTAACGTATCGACGATGGCTGCTAAAACCGGATTTTTCATTTGCAATCTGAAAAAGGTTGATTCCAGGGAGCGATCATCGACAGATGTCGAGTCGTTCAATTGTAACGAAAACAGACTGTCAAAAGGTATCCCCCGATGCAACGCTGCCCGTCGCTCGATAATATCACTTTCTTCTTTCTGATAAAGCCATTTAAGCGAAAGATTTATTTGCTCCAGAGGTATCACATTCTCAATTTCTTTTTTTGTAACCGAAACCTGATGCATGATTTCATCTCTGAACAATTCTTCAGTCATAATATCTTCTTCAAATGCCCGGCATGAACGAATCACAGATTCTCTTAAATGTATATCCTGTTTATAACCGTCAAGTGCGAGTAGTTTTTCATATATCATCACATCCAGATAACGTTGTTTCGAATCTTTTAAACGTTTTAAAAAGGCCGGTCCGAATTCGTAACTTAGTATAAATTCCTTGGCCGAGATATTAATATTTCCAATAGTGGCAACTTTTTGCTTTAGAGATTGACCAAAATCATTATAATCGGGAAAGCTTGTATCGTAGGTCTGAGACCAGGCCGGAATTCCTATACTAACAATGAATAAGATAAATAAGGGCTGCCAGAAAGATTGTTTTAAGATCTTTAGAAATGATTGAATCATTTATTCTAATTAAAATCCTTTTCTTGCTTAGTTGCATCAATCTCGTTCTTCTTCAAGGCAGAATAAATGGGAAGACTAAAAGCTAATTAATATCAAAATTCCAGAGCGATTGACATAAATTGTGCGTTTTCAAGCCTGTTCATGTCCTGATAGGCATAATCAAATTTTAATAAAATACTGCTAAGAAGCGATTTCGAAGTAAATCCAAAGCCCAGAGACATACCACCTTCACTATCACTCAGAAAAAGAGAATTATATCCGGCACGTAGAAAAAGAAATTCCTGATAGGCGAATTCTGTACCGAGATTCATACTTTCATAATTGTCACCTGGGTGTAAGGCATCCACGGCAACCGTCCAGCGATAATCTTCGGATTTATAGGTATCCGTGGATATACCAATTTGAAACAAAAGGGGAAGATCCCAGGAATCCATCTCGATACGATTGGGAATACTCTGGTTGGAACCAAGTTTAGTTTCATCAGCCGGATTAAAGGTACGTGAGTCCCGTCCATCCATTTGCATCGGTGTTCCAAAATTTGATATGGACGCACCGATAACAAGACCTCCTAGCAGATCGGTTCGAAAAGTTGTACCGGCATCTATTGCGAAAGCTGATGCTGTCATATGCCAGATTTTTTGCTGAATGTATTTCGCAGTAAAACCAATGGCAAAACGTTCTGTCAGCGTAAAAGCATATGACACACCAATGCTAATATCGCCGGCACTGAAATATTCGCCCGTACCATCTGGTTTTTCAACTGTCCTGACCATCATATCGTCCATACTTAATGAGGTAAAACTTACTCCAAAAGTCCCGGTCTGACCAAATGGTATTACGAGTCCGGCAAAATCATAACTCGTTTCACCAATCCAACGGGTGTGTATTCCTATAATTTCATTCTTTTCGAGCCTGGCCAGTCCGGCAACATTCCAGTAAAGGGCACTGGCATCGTTTACAACACTGACAAACGCGCCGCCCATACCGGCAGCCCTTGCCCCTACGGGAATCTCCAGAAATGGTGCTGCAACGGTACCCACTTTCGAAACGTTTTCATTCATAGACTGTGCCTGTAAACTGCCGACCAATAAGGCACAGATAAGTTCAACTATGACCTTTTTCTGCATGGAAACCTCAATGACTTTATATTTATGATTGATTTATTTTATCAAAGCAAAGCGTCCGATTTTTTCTCCGATACCCGGGGCATCCA
>CAZBBC010000082.1:0-19435 GCA_964489835.1 uncultured Calditrichota bacterium | reverse complement strand
GCCACGTCTGCGCCACGTCTGCGCCGGGCAGGCCGGGCAGGCCGGCCTCCGCCTAAGGCCGGATAATCTGCGTCATCCCTGTTCTATTAATATCGCTGCGGCGCTGCGAGAAATAAATGACTTATATCAACCAATATCTCTTGAATTTTTTAATAAAATGCTAAAGACTAAGAAGATGAACCGTTGTGAATATTATAAGACTTCACAAAATAAACCCACGAAGAGAGCGCTTGGTAAAGCAGCGAAGATTTTAAAATCCGGGGGGATTATTATATATCCTACCGATACGCTCTATGGCTTTGGTGTCAATATTTCGGATAAACAGGCTATCGACCGTTTGAATGCGATTAAGGGAAGAAATAAAACTAAACCATTTTCGATACTAATCAATACTATACGGCAAGCAGAGGAATTGGCAGGTAAATTTTCCCCCCGGGAACGAAAATTATTTGATGTACTTCTTCCCGGAAAGGTCACGTTACTCATACAGATCAGAAAAAAAATGTATATTCCTGGTTTTCACCACCTCGATAAACTTGGCGTTAGAATTCCTAAAAGCAAGTTATGCCAACAGCTGATTGAATTAACCGGTTCCCCGATCAGCTCTTCAAGTGTAAACATATCCGGTCGGGCAAATCTTGGGGATATGTTTGAGATTCGAAGAATTTTCGGAGAAAAGGTCGATTGTATTTTAGACGCCGGCCCAATCCTATCTTCAAAAGGCTCATCTATCATTGATATCACGACTATACCTCCGACGCTGATCCGCGAAGGCGAAATTCCCCAGGAAGAAATTGAAACCACACTTGGATATAAAATTAAGAGTAATATTACTAGAAAATTCAGAATAACCTTTATCTGTTCTGGGAATATCTGTCGTTCACCCATGGCTGAAGGGATCTTAAAAAAGGAGATTTCGAATACCATTTATCATGAAAATATTGAAATCAACTCTGCGGGAACACTAAATATACCTTCTTCCCTGGCATCTACTGATTCAATAAAGGTATCTGCGCAGAACAACATAGATATTAACAATCACTTATCTACACCGGTAAACCGATTGATACTTGATGAAGCCAATCTGGTTTTCTGTCTGGCTGAGCAACATTATGACTATTTAATTCGCCAATACCCGGAATACGCAGATAAAACACATATTCTTAAAAGTTGGAAGAATTCGAATAAGCCATCTGATCCTTCAATCGATGATCCTATCGGGATGAGTCGACAATTTTATGAACAGATTTTTAAGGAAATCGGGGAGGAAGTAAAACGGATTTTACCTCATATTTTAAAGGAAGTAGTCAGACATTTATATCGATTGTCCACTTCAATGAAATGACCCGATTATTCAAAATCGATTGTTTCTCTGACTTTTTGGGCCAACATTCTAATTGTAAAAGGCTTTGGTAGAAAATTATCTTCCTGGGCGATGATCGCGTTATCGGTGATATACTCTTCCGTATAGGCAGATGTGAAAATTACCTTTATAGAATCTGAAATCTCTGCAATTTTATCAGCCAGTTCCTTTCCATTCATTCCAGGCATAATTAGGTCAGCTATCACAAGGTCGATATCCTCCGTGGCTGTCTTTGACATATTAATATTTTTAATGATTAGAAGGGCTTCCCGCCCCGAACTGGACTCTATTACCGTATAGCCAAGATTTCTTAAGGCAAAAGAAGTGAAGTAAAGAACATCTTTATCATCTTCCACCACAAGGATGCATTCATTTCCACCCAAGCCTTCATCTTCGGGTAGTAATTCAGCAAAGGGATCATCCTTTGCGAATTCCTTATCCACCGAGGGCCAATAAATATTAATCGTTGAACCTTCACCGGGCGCGCTATTGATCGCTATAAAACCATCGTTCTGTTTTACAATACCATAGACGGTCGCCATCCCCAGTCCCGTACCATGACCCTTTTCTTTTGTCGTGAAAAAAGGTTCAAAAACCCGATCGATGGTCAGACGGTCCATTCCGATACCGGTATCGCTCACGGATATCAAAATATAAAAGCCTGGACGGCCGTCAGGATAATTGATGAGATCCGATTTTTTGATCTGAATAGGCTGCGTTCGAACACTAATCATTTTTTTGTGATCATTACTTCGCTCACTGATCGCATCTCTGGCGTTGACCACCATATTGATTAATATTTGTTCAATTTGCCCCGGATCTGCTTTAATATGCAGTACTTGCGGGAATAATTTCTTTTCTATACGAATATCTTCCCGGATCAGGCGGCGCAGCATCTTGTCAAGGTCTGAGATTAAAACGTTGATATCAATTATTTTTGGATGGATGATTTGTTTTCTGCTGAAACCAAGAAGTTTGCGGGTTAAATCCTCCGCCTTTTTTCCGGCGGCATGAATCGACCGAAGGTCCCTGAAAAGAGGATCATCTTTTTCAATTTTTTTTAAGGCAATTTCAGATAAACCATTAATAATTGTTAATAAATTATTAAAATCATGAGCAATGCCTCCAGCCAACGTACCGATAGAATCCATCTTTTGAGATTGGTGTAACTGATCTTCCAGTTTTTTCCTGGCGCTGAGATCACGGCCGTACATCAGGCACATTGCCGGTTTATTCTCCTCTTTAAATATGGAGGAACTTATTTCTATCGGTATATGATTATTACTGCTGTCAACGATATCAATATTAAATAAAGAAAGGCCTGTGTCTCCTTTCATTCTCTGCTTTTGCCGTTCCGACATATCCTGTCGATTCTCCGGAACAACAAAATCGATGATTGAATTACCGACGATCTGGTCAGGGCTGTAACCTAAACATTTTAAACCCGCCTGATTAATGTAAAGTATCTTTCCTGATAAGTCATGGACAATAATAATATCTTGTGCCGTCTCGGCTAAAATTCTGTATTTTTCTTCACTTTCAATCAAGGCCCGTTCTACCTGTTTTCTTTCGCTGATATCTTCCATAATACCATCGATATAAAGAATATCACTAATATCATTCCTGGCCGCTTTCACATTAAGAGAGACCCATAACGGTATTCCATCACTTTTTGTAAACTGAACCTCATAGTTTGTCAGTGAGTCTTCACTCACCAAGCGGTTCATTAATTCAGTATAGTCTTTTTTATCGTAATATAGATCGGATATTGACTGATTTAATACTTCAAAGCGGGATTTAAATCCCAATAGAGATACTAAGGCAGGATTCACAGAAAGAATTTTACCATCTTTTGTTGTCCGATAAATTCCGAGAGGAAGATTTTCCTGCAGGGAACGATATCTTTCTTCACTGGCCTGAATGGCAGCCCCCACACGCTTTTGCTCACTGATATCCCTGACAACCGCCATAACATATTTTTGGTCCTCTAATTGCCCGCTAGAAAGGGAAATCGAGACAGGGAATACCTCCCCATCAGATCGGAGAGCAGGTAGTTCAAGAATCCGGTTGAAGTCCCGGTCCGATATTCCGTTGGAAAAAAATTTTTTTATGTATTTGCGATGCTTCTTACGATATTCCCCCGGTATCAGGTCATCAAGCGTTTGCCCTACAATATCCCCAGCCCTCTGACCGAACATAGCTTCTGCAGCAGGATTAAAAAGAAATACTAATCCATCATCTCCGATGGCTATTACCGCTTCTTTAGTGGATTTTATAAGGGCAGAAAACAATTCCTCACTTTTTAACACCTGCTTTTTCAGATATGTTTTATGAGAGTCAGATTTCATAATAAATTAACTTTCGCCACTTAGCTTATAATAATAACACTATTTCTGTTAAATATTCACTAGGTGTCATATGCTTTACAAATTAATAGTTTATCATTTCCCACGCTATAATTCAACCTTTTCTTTATCCTAAAAGAGTAGCCACTATTTCATTTTTAATGTTTTTAAATTATATTAATAAAAAAACTCATGGAAAAATAATGTTTACTACTATTCAATTGGCCACATTAATCTTCTCATTAACATTTATCACCTCAGATACCTTACGAGTACCTGATTCAATGATATCTGAATTAGATAGTGTGAGTCGTTTAGATTTCAAAACCCTGGTTGATACTACTGAAAAGGTTGATATGAAAATACCTAACCCGGTAGAAAAGGAATTATCTTTTCCAAAACTCGTAAATAATGCATTTTCCGTAGGAGAAAAACTTAGATTTAAAGTACGTTATGGTTTTGTGCGTGCTGGTACAGCAACGATGGCTGTTTTAAAAGAAACGGAAATAAACGAACGACCCGTGTACCATATCCAGACGACTGCAGAATCCGATGCACCCTTTAGCTGGGTGTTCAAAGTCGATGATGTCGTAAACAGTTTTATCGATAAAGCGGGTCTGTTTACATGGAGATTTGAAAAAAAACTAAATGAGGGGAATTACAAGATGGATCTGCATGTTGATTATTTTCCCGCGGATTCTCTGGCCAAAGTTGAATATACACGCTATAAAAACAAGAACGATCATCAAATCTATGACGTAAAGGTCCCACCATTCGCCCTGGATATTCTGGCCGCATTTTATTATATCAGAACAATTCCACTCAGAATTGGTGATATTATTAGTATTACCAATCATGATAATAAAGACGTTTATAATTTAGAAGTGCATGTTTATATGCGTGAAACGATTAATACAGCTGCCGGGGAGTTTCGATGTCTGAAAGTCGAACCACTGTTAAAAGGTGAGGGTATATTCAAACAAAAAGGAAGACTCCTCGTCTGGTTGACAGATGACAAGTATAAAATCCCGGTTCAGATGACTTCTGAGGTCGCGGTTGGACATATAACAACAGAATTAGAAAAAATCGAAGGAATAAAAAATAAAATCCCCGCTCAATTATCGAATTAAGTAAATATGTTTGAGACTTGCCGTTGTAGTAAAATCCCTAAATTACCTAAAAAATTCACCATCCCAAATCCGCAAAGAAATGATATAACTCAATAAGCCTCATATTTCAGGTTTCTTTAAAATCTTTAAAATTTATCTGTTCCCGAGTACGGTCATTTTTTTCCAAACAGCACAATAATACTGTAATTTATAAATTTTTAATATTTTAGGAATAAAATGTACCTCAAAAGTATTATTACAATAGAGTATAATATCAAATATAAGAAACAAAAAGGAGAAAAAAATGTCACATTCATTACCCAAATTACTATATTCCTATGATGCGCTTGAGCCATTTATTGACCAGAAAACTATGGAAATTCATCATCAGAAGCACCATAATGCTTATGTAACTAAACTAAATGGTGCGCTGGAAGGAAACTCTGACTGGCAGGGAAAAGAAATTGAGGAAATAATAAAAAATCTAAACCAGTTGCCTGAAAATATTCGAGCCGCCGTAAGAAATAACGGAGGTGGTCACTACAATCATACTCTTTTCTGGAACATTATGGGACCAAATGCCGGGGGAAAACCCGTCGGAAATATTGCCGGGGATATTGACGATACGTTCGGCAATTTTGACGTATTTAAAGAAGAATTCTCAAATGCAGCTGTGAACCGTTTTGGAAGTGGTTGGGCATGGCTTGTACTAACTGGCGAGGGCAAATTGAGTATTCATTCAACCCCTAATCAGGATAACCCCATTTCCGAGGGTTTAATACCGGTTATGGGTTTGGATGTCTGGGAACATGCTTATTATCTGAAGTATCAAAATCGTCGACCGGAGTATATTCAGAATTGGTGGAATGTTGTCAACTGGAAAGTCGTCGCTGAACGTTATGATGGCTTGCGTTAATTAAAAAAGGCTCCTTTTTAAAGGAGCCTTTTTTTTATTGAATTTCTGTGACAGACTGCGGTCGATTATGATAAATTATTCAGATTCATCAATCCTCATTTTTAGCCGACTTTTTAATTATTTCCTTTTTACTTTTTCTATTTTCTATTACCTTTAATTCATACCGCAGCACAAGGCTGCAATCCAAAAAAGAAGTCCACGGATTACACGAATTAACACGGATTTTATTTAAAATTATTTTTATTTTAGTTTTAATCTGTGTCCGGCTGCGCCGGATAATCCGTGGATAAAAAGTTTTTAAAATTTTTGCTAAAGTAAAAAAGATTTTAGCTATAATAGCATAATTCATAATTTATAATTCTTTATGCTGGAGTATTCATGCCCGGTATCGGCACAATTATTAATGTAATTACTGTTTTACTTGGTACTTCCCTGGGACTCCTTCTGCGTAATCGTCTGAATGAGACCTTTAAATCTATCATACTACAGGGGATTGGTATCCTGACGCTTGTTATCGGTTTTCAGATGGCGGTAAAAACAGAAAATATCTTACTGGTACTGACTGCCGTTCTTATAGGCGGAATTACAGGCCAATTGGGTAAACTGGATGAAAAGCTCAATGCTCTGGCGGATTATTTAAAAAACAAATTTTCAGGAAAAGAAGATGCTTTTTTCAGCGAAGGTTTCATTACGGCCAGTATTATATTTTGTGTCGGCCCGATGACAATTCTAGGTTCATTAAATGATGGTCTCCGTGGTGATATTGACTTGTTAGCAATAAAATCTGTTTTGGATGGCTTTACTTCTATTGCCCTCGCCGCTTCGTTTGGGATTGGTGTAATTTTTTCCATATTCACCATTATTCTCATTCAAGGCGGTCTTACTTTTTCGGCGGTTTTTATTGAACAAATCTTGAATGATCTTATGATCAGCGAAATGACAGCTGTGGGTGGTGTTCTGATAATAGGCATTGGTTTAATTATATTGGATATTAAGAAGATCAAAGTGGCTACTTTTTTACCCGCTTTAATATATGCTCCTCTATTTACAGCCATCTATCAGTTTATTGGTCCACTCTTTTAAAATCAATCACTGGGAAGAAAGAGAAAATTGCAAAAACTTGGTTTTATTGGCGCGTTAAGCCTGGTCGTCGGAAATATTATTGGTGTGGGCATCTTCACAACCACCGGTTATATTACCCAGTATCTTCACTCTCCATGGCTTATCATGCTTGCCTGGTTTCTTGGTGCGCTTTATGCCTATAGTGGGGCAGGGGTGTACAGTATTCTTGCCGCGGAGTACCCGTTTTCGGGTGGAGATTATCAATATTTAAGAAAAGCAGTTCACCCTTTAGCCGGTTATCTGTTTGGCTGGTCAGCCTTTTTTGTGACTTACTCCGGATCCATTGCTGCTTTGGGAATTGCGGCAGCTTATTACTTAAATGGTGCCTTAAATCTGCCAGGGTTTGATACTGTTTATACTTTATTAACTTTCGCCGGTATTAAAATAACTTTATCACAATCAAAATTATTTGCTATCATCTTCATCGTTATTTTCAGCTGGGTAAACTATCGGGGTATTTTGCTATCGGGAAAATTCCAGATTGTGTTGACCACAGCTATTTTCTTGTTTCTTGTATTTTTCTCATTAACTGGTATCATTTCACCTTCTACTGATTTTTCATTATTGTTTATGGAGGGCTCGGCTACGACAGAGGTATCCGGTTTTTTGGCCTCACTTATTGCCGTACTTTTTTCATATATTGGCTGGACTACTGCCGTTTATGTTGCCGAAGAAATAAAGGACGCAAAAAAAAATATACCTGCCGCCCTCCGTATAGGAGTTATTTTAGTAGGTACAATATACATCCTGATCAATATCGTTTATGTAACTTCCGTGCCAATCAGTGAAATGACGGGGGTGATAAATATTGCTACCGTGGTTTTTACTCATTTATGGGGAAAGGACAGTGGGATATTTGTATCGGTTATTATCCTGGTCGCCGTACTTAGTTCATTGAATTCCACTGTTCTCTCCGGCCCTCGGATCTATATGGCCATGGGCAGAGAAGGATTTTTCCTCGGGATTACTAAAGATCTGCATCAACGCTTTCATTCTCCATACCGGGCAATATTTCTGCAGGCGTTCTGGAGTGTATGTCTGGTACTGAGTGGTAGTTTTAATCAATTATTGTCTTTCGTCATATTTGTTATTGTCAGTTTTTCTTTTATTGCGGCACTGATAAGTATCAGAATTTTGGACCGTAACCGGCAATTTACTTTAGGCAAGATTTTTGGAATAGGATTTTATAGTATTTTTTGCCTGACGATTATGATCAATACACTGATTGAAAATCCTGTAGAATCGTTCATAGGGATATTTCTGGTTATTATTGCGCTGCCTTTTTACTATATTGAAAAAAGGAGGAGTGCACAGACCGGTATTATATAACATAAGATATTATAGTAATTATATTTGCACAGGTTATATTCATTGTGTAAATTCCGTAGTTGTTAGAAGTGGGTTTTAATGCCCACTTTTTTGTTATATAGAGTATTTGATATGACAAGTTTAGAGGAAAAAATATTTCACCTGATCGAACCAATATGTAATGAAGAATCGTTTTATCTTTATAAAGTCTCATTGCATCGAAGTTCAAAAAACCAATTAATTAAAGTGGTTGTGGATACAGAGAATGGGGTAACTCTCGATCAGTGTCAGTTGTTAAGCAGAAAGATATCAGATATATTTTATCGTAAAGATTTGATTGACAGCAATTACCGCCTGGAAGTTTCCTCTCCCGGAATTGACAAACCATTGGAGAAACCTTTTGAATTTATACGAAATATTGGAAACACCCTGGAAGTTGACTATCATGAGGGTTTAGAGATTATATCGGTAGAAGGTGAATTAACTGCTTTTAATGGTACTGAAATCACTCTTTTATGCGGTAAAAAAAATATCGGTATTGCGATCAGTCAAATTAAACAAGCAAAAATTAAATTAAAATGGTAAAAAATCTGGAGATCAGATATTTCTATGAACAGCGAAATAATTGAGGCAATTACACAAATTGCCCGCGAAAAGCGTATTGATAAAGAAAATCTGCGTGATATGTTAGAGAATGTATTTACACAGATGATTATCAAGAAATATGGCACTGCTGATAATTTTGATGTTATTGTAAATATTGATAAGGGTGATATCGAAATTTATCAGGAAAAAACGGTTGTAGATATAGTGGAAGATCCGGTAACGGAAATTGATCTTGAATCTGCCCGAAGGATAGATCCTGACGCTGATGTCGGGGAGGATTTTGTTGAAGTTGTCAATCCCGAAGCTTTTGGCAGGCGTTTAATCGTCACCGCAAAACAAAATTTTAATCAGAGAATCCGTGATTTTGAACGTGAGCACATTTTGCAAGAATACGAAAACAGAATCGGAGAAATAATCATTGGCGATATTCGTCAGGTAAGCAAACGCGGACTATTTATCAATGTTGATAAAACAGAATTATTTTTGCCAAAATCGGAACAAATACATAGTGAAAGATTACGTCGTGGTGATACATTGCGGGCCATTGTTAAAGAAGTGCGTAGTGATACAAGAGGATCAGAAATTATCGTTTCCCGTGCAGATAAAAAGTTTTTAATCAGATTATTCGAACTGGAAGTTCCGGAAATATATGATGGTATCGTAGAAATTAAAAATGTTGCCCGTGATCCGGGTGAACGGTCAAAAATTGCTGTCGAGTCTATCGATCGCCGTGTTGATGCTGTTGGTGCTTGTGTCGGTATGAAAGGCGTAAGAATTCAGGCGATTGTTCGAGAACTAAACAACGAAAAAATTGATATCGTTAATTATTCCTTCGATGCAGCGATTTTTGTTGGTCGCGCCCTGACTCCTGTAAAACCGGTAAAGGTAATCGTGAATGAGGAAGAAAAGTTAGCGGTTGCTATCGTTGCCGATGAAGATATGGCCTTATCTATCGGCAAAAGTGGGCAAAATCTGAAATTGGCATCCGAGTTAACGGGCTATCAGATTGAACCGGTTAAACAAAGTGAATATGAGGTACAAGCTGATGAGGGATATATGTCTCTTGAAGAGATCGAAAATCTGAGTTCGACACTGATGGACAAGTTGCAGAAAGCGGATATTCGAAGCAAGCAGGATATCATGAAAATGGGTGTCGGCGGGTTGCTGGAAGTACCGGGAATCGGAAAGAAAACAGCTGAGAAGATCCTTGATATTGTCAGTAAAGCCGAACCAAAGCAGGAAGAGGAATTTGAAGAAAGTGTCTGATAGTTAACCCATTGATAGAAAGGAATTTTTTAGCATTTTAGTCCCGAATATTACGATCTTAAAGATTATATCAAAACCTATCATAAAATTATTAAACATCTGGAGTTTAGATGGCTGTTGCGGTAAAAAAATATAAACTATTTAAAGTGTGTAAAGAACTGAATGTTGGTATGGATACCATACGTCCTTTTTTAGAGGAAAAAGGTATGAAGCTCTCAGGACCAAACACCCCTCTTACCGAGGAAATATACCTGGAAATACTCGAGAATTTCTCGCGTGAGAAAGAAATCGCTGATCAGCTGCACCAACGTAAAGTTCAATCGGATGTAGATGAGACCGCCGGGGATGAGACTGAAAACAGCGTTGGAGAGGTCGTGGAAAAATCGATTTATGTTCAGGCAATCGAGCGGTCTATCGAAGAACGTATGGAAGAAATGATTCGCGAAGAAGTTGATGCAAAAAAGGAAAAACATTCTTCTAAAAAGAAAAAAGCAACAGCAGAGGAAAAAAAAGGATCTGAAGCAGTTGTAGAACAGGCAAAAGAGTTCATTCGTGAAAGTATTGAAGACGTGCTAACGACTGGGCCGACAGAAATTAAGGCTGATGATCAGGCAGTAGTAATGGTGGAACCAGATTCGGAAGAAAAACCTCTGGCAAAGGAAGAGAAAAAAGAACCGGATGTGATAAGAAAGATAGATTTAGATAGTATAGATGATGGTCAAAAAAGAAAACGGAAGACCAAGGCTAAAGATAAAAAGATATTATCAAAAGAAGAAGCTGCAAAGGAAAAAGAAGATAAAAGACGTATTGCCCTGGAAATGATCCGTAAAGACGAGAAAAAGAAAAAGAGGATGGTAAGACCGGGCACAGAAGCAGATCAAATCGGGGCGGCAAAGCGACAGCGGTTAAGAAAACCAAAGAAAAAAGTCGTTGATCAAAAGGAAATACAGGATACTGTTAAAAAAACACTGGCATCTATTGATGATCGTTTAAAGAAACCCAAAAAACGTAGAAAGATAAAAGATGATACAGGTGAAGTTGTCGAGGAAAATCTGATATACGCCAGTGAGTTTATTTCTGCCAGTGACCTGGCCAATTTAATGGATGTTCCCGCTAGCGAGATTATTACCAAATGTCTCGATCTTGGTCTGGTTGTTTCTATAAACCAACGTTTAGATATTGATACCATAGAATTGTTGGCCGGGGAATGGGATTATACTGTTGTAAAAGAGGAAGAGTATGCTTCGGATCTTCTCGAAGATATTGAGGAGCAGGAGGGCAATTTTGAAGATGATGAACCACGGGCTCCTATAGTGACAATTATGGGGCATGTTGATCATGGAAAAACTTCTCTTCTTGACTTTATCAGGAAAACAAATGTTGTTGAAGGAGAATCCGGTGGTATAACGCAACATATTGGTGCCTATGAAGTTGAAAAAAATAATCATACGATCACATTTTTAGATACACCCGGTCATGAGGCATTTACAGCCATGAGGGCACGTGGAGCACAGGTGACAGATATAGTCATTCTTGTCATTGCCGCAGATGACCAGGTAAAACCTCAAACCGATGAAGCGATTGACCACGCGCGGGCAGCAGGTGTGAAAATGATCATTGCCATTAACAAAATTGATAAACCAGAAGCAAATACGGAAAGAATTAAACAACAATTGTCTGAAAGAAACATTCTTGTTGAAGATTGGGGTGGAAATTACCAGTATGCCGAAATCTCTGCCAAAACCGGTGAAGGAATTGATGATCTTCTCGAAAAAGTATTATTAGAAGCTGATATGTTGGATTTAAAGTCAAATAAAAACCGAAGAGCAAGTGGTACCATCATTGAGTCTCGTCTTGATAAAGGAAAGGGTGTTATTTCTTCTGTTCTCGTCCAAAATGGAACTCTGAAGATTGGGGATCCCTTTATCGCTGGTCAATATTCAGGAAAAGTGCGGGCGATTTTAAATGATAATTTTAACCATATAAAAAAAGCAGGTCCTTCTCAACCGGTGCAGGTTCTGGGTTTTGATGGTTTACCCCAAGCGGGTGATCGTTTTCTGGTCATGGCTGATGAACATACGGTAAAAGAAATCAGCACAAAGCGACAGCGGATCAAGAGGGAGCAGGACTTCAGACAAGTGAAACTAACAACACTCGATCAGATATCTGAAAGTATAAAGATCGGCGGAGTCAAGGATCTTGGAGTGATCGTGAAGGCAGATGTTGATGGTTCAGCCGAAGCACTCTCCGATTCACTTTTAAAATTGAGTACCAATGAAGTAAATGTTACAGTTGTTCGCAAAGCAGTCGGACCGATATCAGAGTCTGATGTTTTGCTGGCTGCGGCCTCCAATGCCATTATCGTTGCTTTCCATGTCAGGGCGAATATAAAAGCAAAAGAGTTAGCCGTTAGTGAAAAGGTTGAAATAAGATACTACAAAGTGGTCTATGACGCCATCAATGACGTGAGGTTAGCACTGGAAGGCCTGCTTGGTACTAAAAAGACCGAAGAAAATGTCGGAACCATTGAAGTACGTGAGACATTCAAGATCTCCCGTTTAGGAACCATTGCCGGCGGGCACGTTAAGGCAGGAAAAATCTCACGAAATTCAAGGGTGCGCTTATTCCGAGATGATGTTGAAGTATATGAAGGTACTTTATCATCGTTAAAAAGGTTTAAAGAAGATGTAAAAGAGGTTGCAGCAGGATTTGAATGTGGTTTGCAAATTCAAAATTATAACGATCTCAAAGTGGGTGATGTCATTGAAGTTTTTGAAATTAAAGAGACAAAACGAACGCTTGATGGAAAATAGATGCATATTGGTGTATTGATCATTGAAATGTTGATATACTCGAGCAACTCTCTGAAGGAAAAGAGGTTTGTGCTCAGAAGTGTTAAGGATCGGCTGAAAAATAAATTCAACGTCTCTGTTGCTGAAATTGGGTATCAGGAGAAATGGCAAAGATCGCAATTGGGAATTGCGATTATCAGTAATCAGCATTCACATGTTGAAAATTCTTTGCAGCAGGTATTTCAGTTTCTTGATCGAATTGATACTTTTGAGATTGTCTCTTATGAATTTAACTATATGTAATATGAGTCAAGTTAATCTTAGATCTCAAAAAGTGGCAAGCCAGATCAAAGAAGAGCTGAGCACGCTGATTGAGCATAAACTTAGTGACCCCGGCAAAGGTTTTATAACGGTGACGCGTGTTCGGCTCTCCGCGGATTTGAAAATCGCTAATATCTATTATTCTGTTCTTGGTGATTCTACACAGCGGGATGAATCGAAGAAAACTTTAGCAAGAGCTAATTCATTTCTAAAACACAAATTAGGAAATAAACTTCGATTAAGATTTCTTCCTGAGTTAAGATTTTTCTATGATGATTCCCTTGATTATTCGGAGAGGATCTTAAATTTATTAAAAAAAATCCATAATGATGAAAATAATCGATAAAGATACCATATACATTTCCCGGGAAAAATCATCAGATAATCTTATTCTGATTGATAAACCGGTAAATTGGAGTTCTTTCGATGTAGTAAAAAAGATCAGATATCTGACCAGAATAAAAAGAGTAGGGCATGGGGGTACACTGGATCCATTTGCGACTGGATTGCTTATATTAGGTACTGGCAGGGAAACGAAAGTCCTATCCAAATTTAACAACGGGACGAAAGAATATATTGCCGGGATAGAATTGGGAATAAGTACTGATACATACGATATTACCGGAAAAATTACCCGGGAATCTAAAGTTGAAGATATGGGTAATTTAGATATTCAATCAGTACTAGAATCTTTTTTGGGTGAAAGCGAACAAGTTCCACCAATGTATTCTGCGAAAAAGGTAGGTGGAAAGCGTTTATATAAAATGGCCCGCCAGGGAAAAGAGATTGAGCGCAAAGCCCAGATTGTTAATATCCATGAAATAAGAGAACTAAAGCAATCTGGCGCTGAGGTTGAGATATATGTGAAGTGTTCAAAAGGCACTTATATACGTGCGTTGGCAAATGATATTGGCAAAAAATGCGGTTGTGGCGCTGTTCTTAAATCTCTCAGGCGCATTGCTGTTAATAATTATATAATAGATAAAGCATTGACAATACCGGATTTTGATAAATACTGGAATTCATTGAACTAATAAGTATGGAAGTATTATTTGGTTTAAATAAGGTCTTGAACGGGAAAAAATCAGCGGTTACCGTGGGTACCTTTGATGGTATCCATTTGGGGCACCATCAAATAATTAAAGCATTGCTACATCAGGCCAAAGAAAGAAATCTGATTTCGACCCTATTAACATTTGAACCGCATCCTAAAACAGTTGTACAGGATTCGCCGCATCGTATAAAACTTCTGACGACGTTGGAAGAAAAGCTGAAGATGTTACATGAGATTGGTGTGGAGCGGGTAATTATTGCCAAATTTACCAGAGAATTTTCAGAAATGAATTACAAATCTTTTGTAGAAGAAATTCTCCTTAACCGGCTAAAAGCATCATGTATTATTATCGGATATGATCATTCTTTTGGTAGAAATCGAATAGGTAATTTCAAAGAGCTGGAAAATTTGAGTAATCTTTATTCTTTCGATTTGAAGGAAATAGGCCCTTTTAAAATTGATAATCAAACCATAAGCAGTACACGCATACGAAATTTTATTGATGAAGGTGATATGGAAAGTGCTGCTAAGATGCTTGGCCATTATTATGCACTGGAGGGTATTGTTATTAAAGGAGAAGGCAGGGGACAGCGTTTAACTTTTCCAACTGCAAATCTGATGATTGAGAACCAAAATAAACTCACACCGAAAGAGGGAGTATATGTGGTTGAGTGTGATGTACTTGGGGAAAATTATCGTGGGATGGCTAATATCGGTTTCAAACCTACATTCGGCGGGGTTATCAGAACCGTCGAGGTACATATTTTTAATTTTAGTAATGATATTTACGGCGAAAAATTTTCGATCCAATTCATTCAACGCTTGCGCGATGAAGTCAAATTTGATAGTGAAGAACAACTTGTTAAACAACTGAAAGTCGATAAAAAAAACAGTTTTAAAATAAAAGTTTAATTATTGGAGGATAAAATGTCGTTGAGTAACGATAAGAAGAAGGAAATAATAAAAAAATATGGAGAAAATCAAAGTGATACGGGTAAAGCGGAAGTTCAGATAGCGCTTTTATCCGAAAGAATTCAGTATCTGACTGAACACTTTAAGACACACGCAAAGGACCATCATTCAAGACGGGGATTGATTAAACTTGTTGGTCAGAGACGGCGGTTATTAGATTATCTTACACGAAAAGATATTACACGCTATCGTTCACTGGTAAAAGAACTTGGCATCAGGCGATAGGTCTATGGAGGAAGAATGATAGTTACAAAATCGATTGAAATAGGAAATAATACTCTCACGATTGAAACTGGTAAAGTCGCACGACAAGCTGATGGGGCAGTTACGGTAAGATATGGAGATACCTTAGTACTTGTTACCGCTGTCGCATCTTCTGAAGAACGTCAAGACATTGACTTTTTTCCATTGAGTGTGGAGTACAGAGAAAAAACCTATGCCGCCGGTAAAATTCCCGGGGGATTTTTTAAACGGGAAGGCAGACCATCGGAAAAGGAAATTTTATCCGCTCGACTTATCGATCGTCCGATAAGACCACTTTTTCCTGATAATTTTCAGTGTGAAACACAAATTATTGCATCTATAATATCCATGGATAAAGGCAATGATGCTGATGTGCTGGCAGCCGTTGGTGCTTCTGCTGCGCTTTGTATTTCTGATATTCCATTTGAAGGTCCGATTGCTTCTGTGCGTGTTGCCAAGATTGATGGCAATTTTGTTGTCAATCCGACTATTTCGGATTTAGAAAAATGTTCACTTGAATTTATCGTTTCCGGTTCCGAGGATTCTATTGTCATGGTCGAAGGAGAAGCAAAAGAAGTGAGTGAATCAGAAATGCTGAAGGCGATTAAATTTGCACATACCGAAATTTTAAAAATTATCACCCTTCAAAAAGAGTTGATAAAAGAAGTGGGTCGAGTAAAACGTGAAATTGCTCCCGTAGAATTTCCGGAAAATCTTGAAAAAAGCGTGGAAGAATTAGCTTTGAAAAAAATTCAGAAAGCAATTGTTGTCCAGGATAAAAAAGATAGACGATCCGAATTAAAAAAAATATTTGATGAACTGATTGGTCAACTAGGCGATAATTTTCCTGAAAGTGAAAAATATATAAAAGAAATATTACATGAAATAGAGAAAAGAGAAACCCGACGCATGATGCTTGACAAAGGTATTCGACTGGATGGAAGAAAAGCGGACGATATTCGTGACATAACCTGTGAACTCGGATATCTTCCACGTTGTCATGGATCAGCATTGTTCACCAGAGGGCAAACACAGTCTTTAGGTACGACCACGTTAGGAACAAGAATGGATGAGCAGTTGATTGATGCCCTTGAAGGTAGTAGTTATAAAAAGTATATGCTTCACTACAATTTTCCCCCTTTCTCAACAGGAGAAGCAAAACCGATGCGTGGAACCAGTCGACGTGAAATAGGACACGGAAATCTGGCCGAAAGAGCTCTTAAACCCGTTCTGCCTGAAGATGCG
Source organism: uncultured Calditrichota bacterium (assembly GCA_964489835.1). Classification (GTDB taxonomy): domain Bacteria; phylum Calditrichota; class Calditrichia; order JAJRVZ01; family JAJRVZ01; genus CAZBBC01. Next base: position 2,773 of record CAZBBC010000082.1, on the reverse strand, counting down.
ACCTTCCCCTACACGATTCGTATTGTTTCAGATATCCTCGAATCTAATGGTTCGTCTTCAATGGCGACGGTCTGTTCCGGATCACTTTCATTGATGGATGCCGGTGTACCGATAAAATCGTCCGTAGCAGGAATTGCCATGGGTCTTATCAAGGAAGAAAATAAAATGATGATCCTTTCAGATATTTTGGGAGATGAGGATCATTTAGGTGATATGGATTTCAAAATAGCTGGTACCCGCGTTGGGATCACTGCCATTCAAATGGATATTAAAATCAAGGGGATTTCATACGAAATTATTGAAGCTGCCCTTGAACAGGCCAGAACTGGTCGAATGCACATTCTGGATGTGATGGATAAGTCGATTAATGAACCCCGAGAGGAATTATCGGTTTTTGCTCCAAGAATTTTAAAGATGAGTATTCCTGTTGATAAAATCGGGACGGTTATTGGTCCTGGTGGTAAAATTATTAAAAAAATTATTGAAGACACGGGTGTAATCATGAATATTGATGATGACGGTACCGTCACGATTGCATCGGAAGATTTTGAAAAAGTAAAAGAAGCCAAAAATATTGTCGCGTCCATGATTAAAGTGCCTGAAATTGGCGAGCACTATAAAGGGACAGTCAGACGTATCACAAACTTCGGTGCTTTTGTCGAAATTGTGCCTGGTAAAGATGGAATGATACACATCTCTGAATTAGATATTAACCGGACCAACAAAGTGACCGACGTTTTAAATGTGGGTGATCTTGTGGATGTAATAGTAAAGAAAATTGATTCTGAAGGTAAGATCGGATTAAGTCGCAAAGATTATCTTTTAAAGCAGCAAAAAGAGAATCAGACAGAGAATCAGAATTAGAGTAATGCCATATTAATTTGAATGATGATAAATTTTACTGCTACTGCTAAGCATTACTGATAAGAGATACAATATTGACATCATTAGATAAATCATATTATGAAAAGACGATTCTTGATAATGGGATAACAGTAATTAGCGAAAGAATCGATTCCGTGCGTTCCATTGCTGTCGGTGTGTGGGTAAAAACAGGCAGCCGTGCCGAAAATACTTCCGAAAATGGTATTGCTCACTTTCTTGAACATATGGTATTCAAGGGTACGCGGAAACGCAGTCCCTTGAAAATTGCACAGAGTATGGAATCTTTGGGTGGTAATCTCAATGCATTTACAGGAAAAGAGGTAACCTGTTATTATGCCAATGCCTTGGATTCCCATTTACGAAATGCAGTGGAAGTATTAGCCGATATCGTCTGTAACTCGACTCTTCCGGAAAAGGAAATGAACCGTGAAAAGTCGGTTATTCTTGAAGAGATTAAATCAACGAAGGATACACCGGAAGAATATGTATTTGATGTTTTTCATGAAAAATTATTTCCAAAGAATGGTCTTGGCAGGCCAATTCTGGGAGATGAAGATATCATCCGAAAACTGGATAGAGCGCAAGTCCTTTCCTTCTGGCGTGAAAATTACTCAGGGCAAAATATCATACTCTCTGCCGCCGGTAATCTTAAACATTCACAACTGGTGAAATTCGCCACTAAATATTTTAACTTTTCTTCATCATATTCCTTTAAACCAATAATACCAGCTAAAAGTGCCGTGGCAAATTCTTACTACTTCAATCAATCAATTAATCAGGCTCATTTGTGTACGGGAGTTGAAAGTATTCCATATAATGATCCTGATCGTTTCCCGTTGATGATAATGAATACCTATCTTGGTGGTGGTATGAGTTCCAGACTATTTCAACAAGTTCGGGAAAAGCGTGGTTTGGCATATTCTGTCTACTCTTTTTTAGATTTCTATTCTGATATCGGTTTATTTGGTGTTTATGCCGGTGCAGATTCTGATAAACTGGACCAGATACAAACATTGTTGAGAGATGAGTTGCATCATATCGCTAACGAACCTATTAAAAAGGGAGCGCTGATGCAAATAAAGAATCAGCTGAAAGGCGGTCTCATGCTTGCGCTTGAAAGTTCTTCCCGGAGGATGTCCCGCTTGGCGAAAAACGAAATATATATGGGTGATTATATTACTCTGGATAGTCTGATCAATGATATTGATCGTGTCCAGGGAGAAGATATTATTTCCATTGCAAAAAAAGTGATCAATTCAGATGATTTTATCACGGTCATACTTAATCCTTCAAATTAAGTCAAAAAATGAATATTGGAATACCAAAAGAAATAAAAGCATTTGAGCATCGGATATTATTGACTCCTGAAGCTGTTCAAAGTTTAACCACGAACGGAGATAATGTATACTTTGAAGGTGGCGCAGGAAACGAAAGTGGCTTTAGCGACAAAGATTATGAAAGCGCTGGCGCTCAAATAATGCCTACATCGGAAAAAGTATTTGAAAAGGTAGACCTGGTTTTAAAAATTCATCCTCCAATGCCTATCGAATATGAACTGATAAAAGAGGATCATATTATTTTTTCTCTTCTTTTTCCACAAAACAGTAGTGATAAGTTGCAGGCATTATTAAGCAGTCATGCCATTTACTTATCGGCTGAATTAATTGATCCGATAAAAAATGCTTTAAGCGAATTTTCTGGAAAAGTTGCGATAAATCATTCAGTTATGTATGTGGATATGGATTTTGAATGTTTGCAGCTTAACTTTTTTTCTAAAAAGTTAGCAAAAAGGTGATGCAAAGAATAAGCCTGTGGGGGGTTTACCATTATAAACAGGGATTTTAATCGATAATATTTTATAGTAGAAAATATATAAAAATAAGTATGA
>CAZBBC010000081.1:0-19455 GCA_964489835.1 uncultured Calditrichota bacterium | reverse complement strand
CAAAAACGCAATCAGAATTTATAAATTGATCAAAATCGTAAATGTTTTTTAAGATCATCCACCACAGGTGGTACTGAGTGATTTTAAATTTTATATAAGCAAATACTTACAATAAATTTCATATCAGTTGCATATTGTTGAGGCGCATGAAATTAGTCCTATATAAACTAAATAGAAACATTAGAAAATTGATGCGATCTCTGTGGTTTATAAATTGGTCAAGTACATAATTGCATAAAATTAATTGTATAATGAATGATTGTATTCTTCTTTTTGTATTTTGTATTTTGTATCTATTTCGGTGGATCAATGGACCATCTTACAAGGGCACTGGCCCATGTAAATCCGGCACCAAAAGTAGCCATGACAATAAGATCATTTTTTTCAACTCTACCCAGCTGATAGGCCTCGGACAAGGCCATGGGAATGGTTGCAGCGGTTGTATTACCATATTTATCAATATTTATCAGTACTTGTTTAGGATGGAGCCCAAGACGTTTGGCAGCTGCATCAATAATTCGTAAATTGGCCTGATGAGGAACAAATAATTTAACATCCTTCCCGGTATAGGAATTTCTTTTGAGAACCTGTTCGGCAACATCAGCCATTTTTTGGACGGCAAATTTAAAAACGGCTTTACCGTCTTGATAGATATAATGCCAGTCATTGGCAACCGTTTCCACAGAAGCGGGATATTTACTTCCACCTGCTTTCATGTGCAGATAGTCAACCCCAGAGCCATCCGAGTGCAATAGAAAGTCAATAACCCCGGTATTTTCAATTTCCGTCGGTTCCAGGAGGACAGCTCCGGCTGCATCCCCGAATAATACACAGGTATTGCGATCTCGATAATTGGTGATCGAAGACATTTTATCGGTACCCACAACAACAATTTTTTTATATCTACCGGCTTCGATTAACTGAGCCCCGAGTGAAAGCGCATAAATAAATCCGGAACAGGCAGCTGAGATATCAAATGACCAGGCCTTGGTTGCTCCGACTTTATATTGAACTAAATTAGCCGTACTTGGAAAAAACATATCCGGTGTCACTGTGGCAACAATGATCCCGTCAATTTCGTCAGGGCTGATATTTCTTTGTTTTAATAACTTCTTTACCGCTTCAGCTCCCATATCGGATGAAGCCTTGCCATCTTCAAGAATACGCCGCTCAGTAATTCCAGTACGTGAACGGATCCATTCGTCTGTTGTGTCAACCATTCTTTCCAGATCTGCATTTGTTAGTATTTTTTCCGGAACCCAATGGCTGATCGCCGATATATATGCCCTCGCATTCACGCCTGCGTTTCTCCTCTATGTATCAATGTTTCTGTTATATGTCCATTCACATTCTTGATGATCATTTTCTCGGCCACAGAAAGAGCATTTTTTATTGCCTTTGCGCTAGAACCGCCATGACAGATGATTGATATTCCATTAACACCAAGAAGAGGAACACCGCCATATTCTTCATAATCATAATTTCTTCGCAATTCAGAAAACGCCGGTTTAACGAGAAATGCACCAAGATTTGTGAATAAATTACTGCCTAAATTTCTCTTAAAACTTTTAGCAAGCACACTCATAACACTTTCTGCAAATTTCAAAATAATATTACCCACAAAGCCGTCACAGACGACAATATCGACTTTACCCTTTAAAACATCGCGTCCTTCAATATTCCCGGAAAAACCACGCAAATTATTCTTCATCAGCTGATAGGCATATTGGGATAATTCATTTCCCTTTTTTTCTTCTTCACCAATATTCAGCAATCCAATGCTTGGTCTCGTTCCCTGATAAATATGATCGACAAATATTCCACCCATAATACCAAATTGAAGGAGATTTATTGGTTTGCATTCAATATTCGCACCCACGTCTATCAGAAAGACAAGACCTTTTTCGCTTGGTATAAAAGATCCAATGGCCGGTCGATTAACACCGCTAATTCTTCCGAGATTTAAAAGACTGGCAGCCATCTGAGCACCGGTATTACCAGCACTGACAAATGCGTCGACCTCACCATTTTTATGGAGTCCGAGCCCGATAAGTAAGGATGATTTTTTTTTTAGCTTGAGTGCTTCTGTCGGAGACTCATTCATGCCGATATTTTCTTCAGCATGCACATAAGAAATTTTATACGCCTCACAGTCACCGAACTTTTTGCAATGAGTCTGAATCAGTTCCTTATTACCGACCAGGACCAATTCGTTACGCTTTTTTGTCTCTTTCTGATATAAATATGCCCCTTCGACAGTCGCCTGAGGGGCAAAATCTCCACCCATTGCATCTAAAGCAATTCGCATTAAAATAATCCTATTAAAAATTAGGATTTAATCAGGATACGTTTTCAGGAGTATATATTGCTTTTCCCTTATAGTATCCACAATGAGGACAAACGTGGTGCGGCAGTTTCATTTCACTACAGTTACTGCATACTGAAAGATGGTCTGACTTTAATTTCGCCGCCCAACTGGCACGCCTTTTATCTCTCTTGGAACGGGATATTTTCCGCCTCGGATTTGGCATTGTAACTCCTATTTCAACAATGTTTTCAGATTCTCAAGTCGCGGATCTATAAAATCTCGCTGACAACTGCATTTCTGTTTATTCAAATCGGCACCACAATTCGCACAGAGGCCTTTGCAATCATCCCGGCAGAGTAACTTAATGGGACGGTTTAATACAAATACATCATGAATTGCTTTGCTGATATCTATTTCTTTACTATTACCAGGCAAAATTTCAATCTCATCGCTGTCAAGATCGCTTTCACCTAGCTGATAGATCTGCTCTATCGTTTCTCTGACTTCACGATGATACGGTTTCAGGCATCGGTCACAGGAAAAAATACCTTCTGTCAAGATTGAGATCTTAAACCGAAATATATTTTCTAACTTATCAACAAAGATCTTTAAAGATATCGGATTCGGATAGAAATAACTCTCTGGTAAATCATAATTACCGGAAAGAACTGTCTGCTCGAATTCGTTTATTCCTTCCTGAAGATCCTTGATCGCAATAATCATAATAGTTGGAAAATTTAAGAAATGTTAAATTGAATTGCAAATAATGGGGGAATACTATTTTCAAGATTTAGGCAAGTCTTTTACAATTCGCATGGTATCCCGAGCTATGACCAATTCCTCGTTAGTGGGAATTACAAATATTTTTATTTTTGAGTTTTTGGCACTTATTTTTCTTTCGCTCTTTTGTTTAGATTTATTTTTTTGTTTATCCAAATGAATTCCCAGAAAAGTCAGGTCGTTTAAAACACTTTCCCTGACAATCTCTGAATTTTCTCCAATACCTCCGGTAAATACAATGGCATCCAATCCTCCCATTGCTGCCGCATAGCTTCCGATATATTTTTTTATGCGATAACAAAATACTTCAAGGGTCAACCGCGCACGATGATTGCTTTTATATTCTTCCTCAATCTCCCTCATATCGCTGCTTACACCACTTAATCCCTGAATCCCACTGTGTTTGTTCAACATGGTATTCGCTTCATGCATGGTTAATTCTTCTTTGTTCATAATATGCAGAACAACTGCGGGATCTAAATCACCACTTCGCGTACCCATTAAAAGCCCTTCCAGGGGCGTAAAACCCATTGAGGTATCGATTGATTTACCCCATTTAACCGCAGCCATCGAACATCCATTCCCTAAATGACAGGTAATTATTTTTTGTTTTTCCAAAGGTATCTTCGTGAGATCTGCTAATCGTTCGGCGACATAGAGGTGCGAAGTACCATGAAAACCATAGCGACGGATGCCATGACGTTTATATAATACATACGGTAAACCGTACATATACGCATAGGGAGGCATTGTCTGGTGAAAGGCGGTATCAAAAACACTGACCTGCGGAACGTCAGGTAAAAGAGCCCGAGTGGCATGTATCCCTTTCAAATTTGGCGGATTGTGGAGCGGGGCATAATCCATACACCTGGAAATTTCTTTGATCACTTCAGAAGTAATCAACATCGAACTACTGAAAGATTCACCGCCATGAACAACACGATGTCCGACCGCGGCAATTTCACCCTTATCCTTTATTACACCATGATTCTTACTCAATAGAATACTAAGGACATACTCAATGGCAACTTTATGATCCAGAATTTCACCACTTAAACGAACTTCCTCCCTATCATGGGGTGTATGGGTCAACATAGCCCCAGCCATTCCAATTCGTTCCACGACACCCCTGGCCAGCGTTTTTTTTATTTCCGGATCGATCATCTGATATTTGACAGAAGAACTACCGCTATTAAGCACCAGAATATTCATTAGGAACCTCAGTATTCAATTGTATTTTCTTTAATTAATTAGCCCGATTTATTCATGAATTTTAGATTTATCAAATAGCGATAATAAAGTTTCCCCTTAAAAAAGGGGACTAAGGGGATGTAAATCATTGATATATTTCAAAAGATTACGTTTAAAACAACCCCCTAACCCCCTTTGCTAAGGGGGAATTAGATCATTGATTATATGTTATTTATATACGCTTAAACATAAATTTTTATAAATTATCCAGGTTAGGAAGATTTTGGGTACTCAAAAAAGCCTTTGCCTGATTTTACTCCAAGATGTCCGGCTCGGACAAGTTTTCGAAGCAATGGACAGGGACGATATTTTGATTCTCCCAATTCACGAAAAAGAGTTTCCATCCAGGCCATTAATTCATCTAATCCGATCATATCTGCCAATGACAGCGGGCCTTTTGAGAAATTATATCCTAATTTAATAGCGATATCGATATGTTCCGCAGAGGCAACCCCTTCCATTAAGATATGCATAGCCTCATTTATCATTGGAACAATTACCCGCGTCGTAATGTATCCTGGATATTCATAAACCTCAACAGCTGTTTTGTCCAATGTTTCGGAAAACTCCTGGATAATATTAAAAGTTTCATCGGATGTCTTTAAACCGCGGACTATTTCTACGAGGGGAATCTTCGGAACCGGATTAAGAAAGTGCATACCGATTACTTTTTCCGGACGTTTGGTAACCTCCGCTATTTCTGTAATACTAAGGGCTGATGTGTTTGTGACAAATATGGTCTCCTCATCACAAATTGTGTCAATCTTTTTAAGAAGATTTTGTTTGGCAACCAGGCTCTCCGTTATTGCCTCGATCACCAAATCCCCGTAAACCGAACTGTTGATCTCACTGGTAACGGTCATTCGCGACATGATGGCTCTTTTTTCTGATTCTGTCATTGTCCAGCGTTCAATTTCAGCATCCATGCTCTCTTCCAGCTTCTGTTTACCGATTACCGCGCCTTCCTCATCTCTCTCTATGAGAATAACATCTATACCTTTGGAGGCAATCAGCTGTGATATCCCCCGCCCCATAATACCGGCACCGATGACCACTGCTTTTTTAATGGTCTGTTCACCTTCTTCAAGCTCTAGCGTTCCTCTGCTCAGAATTTCAATATTCATTACTTTTTTATCTTCTGGCATGGAATTCTCCAGGGTTATTATATTGAACTTTTAGTACAATCGTATAAATAATCATCACAATTCATCCAAAGATATGGGAATGGAATGTCGTTTTGAACAATTAATCGGCAATCTCATTTAAATTAACTATTCGGTTTTATTTCTAATAATCTCTTCTTTCGAAAAAAAGAAAGAAATTTCAATTTTGGCATTCTCCTGGGAATCAGAGGCATGAATAATATTATTCTGTTTATTTTCAGCATATAGTTTTCTTACCGTTCCCTCCGCCGCTTCTTCCGGATCCGTAGCACCAATGGTATTGCGTAGTTCCGTAACCGCATTTTTTTTCATCAGGATCATTGGCACGATTTCCGATTCTGTCATAAAATCGAGCAGATTTGGGAAAAAAGGGCGTTCTTTATGAACAGCATAGAATTCGCCGGCACTTTTCCGGCTTAAACGGGTCATCTTTAATGCAATAATTTCAAATCCAGCAGTCAAAAGATGATCGATGACTTTTCCGATCAGATTTTTCTGGATACAATCCGGTTTCAAAATTGCCAATGTATGTTCCTTCATCCCATCCTCCACTAATCTTTTCTGTTTCACCCATTCATTTCAATTGAGTACTTCTTCCACCATCTTTCCAATATCAGCAGGACTTTTACATACATATATTCCAGATTCGGAAAGTGCTTTCATTTTTTCAGCTGCCGTGCCTTTTCCGCCACTAATAATGGCACCGGCATGGCCCATTCTTCTTCCTGGCGGCGCCGTCTGACCGGCAATAAAACTGACGACCGGTTTATCAAAATTCTCTTTTACCCAGACAGCAGCTTCCTCTTCTGCTGTCCCGCCAATCTCACCAATAATTACGACGGCATCGGTCTGATCATCATCTTTAAAAAGTTCCAGCGCATCAATAAATCGCGTTCCGATGATCGGATCACCGCCAATGCCGATACAGGTTGATTGTCCAATTCCTATACTGCTTAATTGACCGACGGCTTCATAGGTCAATGTACCAGAACGGCTGATGACGCCTACATTTCCCTCCTGATGGATAAAACCGGGCATAATCCCCATTTTTGATTTTCCGGGAGAGATAACACCGGGACAGTTTGGGCCGATTAAATGAGCCCCTTTGTCTTTTACATACTGGTATACCATTATCATATCCATGGCAGGGATTCCTTCTGTGATGCATACAATAACTTTTAATCCGGCATCTGCAGATTCAAGTATAGCGTCAGCGGCAAATGCTGGTGGAACAAAGATAGTTGATGCAACCGCACCTGTTTTTTTTGCCGCTTCCGCCACAGTATTAAAAATCGGGATGTTTTTCTGAAATGATTGTCCACCTTTTCCCGGAGTCACTCCAGCGACAACGTTTGTTCCATATTCAATCATTTGAGCCGCATGAAAAGAACCCTCACTACCTGTAATTCCCTGAATCAGTACCCGTGTATTGGCATCAATTAAGATACTCATTTTTTCTCCTGTAAAAAATATGGTTGTGTAAAAAAATAACCACAATGTACACAAAGGTACTACAAAGGACAGAGTTATTCTCTGTGGCCTCTGTGGTTTTGTTTTTACTATCCTTTTTTCATTTATTTCAGGGTGCCTACTACTTTTTCCGCTGCATCTTTTAACGTTTTAGCAACAATAAAATCGATATCCGAATTATCCAGCAACTCACCGGCCTCTTTAGCATTTGTTCCTTCGAGACGCACAACTACCGGAACATTTATCTTTATCGCTCTTACTGCTTCAATAACTCCTTTTGCCACCCGATCACAGCGTACAATCCCGCCGAAAATATTTATTAAAATAGCCCGTACATTGGGATCAGACAAGATGATTTTAAATCCATTACGAACGGATTCAACATTTGCACCACCACCGACATCCAGAAAGTTTGCCGGCTCCCCACCGGCAAGTTTAATGATATCCATTGTGGACATAGCCAATCCGGCACCATTAACCATACAACCGACGTTACCATCCAGCTTAATATAATTCAGATCGTATTGTGAAGCTTCCACTTCCAGCGGATCTTCCTCATCCAGATCACGCATCTCCTGAAAATCTTTATGACGATAGCTGGCATTATCATCAAAATTAATTTTAGCATCAAGTGCAATTACCTGTCCATCTCCGGTAACTATTAGCGGATTGATTTCTGCCAGAGAAGCATCTGTATCTGTAAAAGCCCGGTATAGGGAAATCATAAATTTGACCGCATGATTGACCTGAGACCCTTCCAGGCCCAGACCAAAAGCAAGTTTACGTGCCTGATACGGTTTCAATCCAATCGCCGGATTGATCCATTCTTTCAGAATTTTTTCAGGGGAATCAGCGGCTACTTTTTCTATTTCCACACCACCTTCGGTGCTCGCCATCATGACCAGCCGTGAAACCGAGCGATCCAGAACCATACCCAGATATAGTTCCCGGGCAATATCCATACCTTCCTCGATTAGTAGTTTTTTAACTACTTTTCCTTCTGGTCCGGTTTGATGGGTGACCAGGGTCATCCCAAGTATTTGTTCGGCCAATTGCTTTACTTCTTCAACAGAACGGGCCAATTTTACACCACCGCCTTTTCCCCTGCCGCCGGCATGAATTTGCGCTTTTACAACCACAATATCTGTCCCCAGATCTTTCGCAATCGTGACCGCTTCATCAACCGAAAAAGCTACGTGACCCCGCGGAACCGGAACATTGTATTTCCTTAAGATTTCCTTGGCTTGATATTCATGAATTTTCATGAGGATCTCCCACAATCTAAAATAGTAGTGTAAAATAAAACCACAGAGTACCTGGTGCTCTGTGGTTTTATTTTTATTATCCTTTTTTCATTTTTTGATGTCCCGATTTAATCGGGATGACACTATCCTTCCAATGATATTTAAGATATGAATAATGAATATCAATTAACGATATTTGATTTGAGAAGCAAATATAAAAATCAGAATTCGTTAATCCTTGTTCGATATTCAAAAGTAAGAGATAAACTCCTCTATTTCGTAATGAAAAATCCAAGAATTTCTCTGGATTATCGATGTTAATTTGGCGTTATAACTGTCCCGCTGTTATTAATTAAGGCATCGACAGCATTTTCTATGGAAGTTATAATCACTTTTTTTCCCCCCTGTTGCAGAAAATTGATGGCTGCTTGTATCTTAGGTCCCATACTTCCTTTCGGAAATTGCCCTTGATCCAGATAGTTCTGTGCCTCGCTTAACGTCAGCGTTGAAAGATCTACCTGATCGGGTTGATCAAAATTCAATGCAACCCTGTCAACGCTGGTTAGAATAATAATTTCTTCTGCTTCAATATCACGGGCAAGAACCGCTGAAGCAAGATCTTTATCGATTACACCATCGACACCTTCCAGCCAGCCTGATTGCTCTCGATATACAGGAATTCCTCCACCGCCGGCAGCAATAACAATAATATCCTTTTCTACAAGAAACTTAATAATTTCCTTCTCTACAATTTCTCTGGGTATCGGTGAGGGCACAACCCGTCTGAAACCACGGCCGCGATCCTCTTTAAGAATCCAGCCCCTTTTTTTCTCAAGGTCCTCTACCTGTTCTTTTTTATAAAAAGGTCCAACAAATTTACTGGGATCTAAAATGGATGGATCATTTTTATCAACGAGAACTTGTGTAAGGACAGTGATAACCGGTCTGGGTAAACCACGGTCCTGCAGTTTGTTCTGTAAACACTGTTCAATCATATATCCCATCCCCCCTCCGAGATCTGCGACAATGATTCCCAACGGTAAAGGGGGTACAAAATGACGTGTTTCTTCCACACGTATCAGCGCATTTCCAACCTGGGGTCCGTTACCATGGGTGATAACCACCCGGTAATCCTGTCGTATCAGTTCCACAACACTGCGGAGGCTCTTGCGCGTATTTTCAAACTGTTGCGCGATATTACCCTCTTCAAATTCCCGGGTAATTGCATTGCCACCGAGTGCTACCACAACTGTTTTCTTCCGCATCTCTGCCTTCTGATAAATGATATATAATGATACGGATCTAAAATCTAATTTAACCTTTTATATAATTTTTTTCAAGGCATCCTCGAGGGTGGGCCGGCCAATTTCCTGCAACTCATAATAAACCCTTAAGGCTGGCTTCTTAATCGCGATAATTTTACGTAAATCAATCGGTGTTCCTATGATCACTAAATCAGCATCGGAATTGTTGATGGTTGTTTCAAGATCTTTCATCTGCTTATCGCCATATCCCATTGCCGGCAATAATGTACCTATTTCCGGATACTGCGCAAATGTTTCACTGATGGATCCCACGGTAAACGGACGTGGGTCAACCAATTGGGCAGCACCATATTTCTCGGCAGCAACGATTCCGGCACCATAGGACATTTCTCCATGGGTCAAGGTAGGGCCATCTTCAACTACCATTACTTTTTTACCACGAATTTTATCATAATCATCGACAAAAATTGGTGAGGCAGCGTCTATGACCATCGCACCAGGATTTATCTTATTAATATTTTCCCGAACCTGGAGAACATCCTCAGAATCAGCGGAGTCAATTTTATTAATAACAACAACATCGGCCATCCGCAGATTGGCTTCACCGGGATAGTAAAAAAGTTCATCACCGGGTCGGAGTGGGTCGACAATAACAATATGCAAATCTGGTTTGTAAAAAGGTAAATCATTGTTCCCACCATCCCACAGAATAACATCCGCCTCTTTTTCTGCCTCGCGAATAATCATCTCATAATCAACCCCGGCATATATAATAGTCCCTGAAACAATGTGCGGCTCATACTCTTCTCTTTCTTCGATGGTACAATTATGTTTGTCCAAATCCTCCAGAGTCGCAAAACGTTGCACTCTCTGGGCAACCAGATTTCCATAAGGCATGGGATGCCGTATGGCAACCACTTTTTTACCTTTTGCCCGGAGAATTTCACTTACTTTGCGTGTCGTCTGGCTTTTTCCGCAACCGGTGCGAACGGCACAAACAGAAACGACTGGTTTCTTGCTTTTTATCATCGATTTTTTAGGACCCAATAATTTAAAATCAACGCCTGCCGCATTTACCATTGCCGATTTACCCATTACATAATCATAAGGGACATCACTGTATGAAAACACCACTTCATCCACATCAAACTTCCTGATCAATTCCAGTATATCATCTTCCGGATAAATGCTGATACCATTGGGATATAATTTACCGGCGAGTTCGGCCGGATATTTTCGACCGTCAATGTTAGGTATCTGAGTCGCAGTAAAGGCAACAACTTCAAATCCATGATTATCGCGAAAATGTGTATTAAAATTATGAAAGTCCCGTCCAGCGGCACCCATAATGATAACCTTGATTCGCTCCATTACAACCTCCTTTAATCTATCTATCATTTACATTTTATATTTGAGATCATAAGTTCCCGGTTAAAAATTTTAATTTATGTTATTACAAAAAAACTCACCCTAAATCCCTCTCTTGGAAAGAGAGGGACTTTAGGGATGAGTTTTTTAAATTAAGTCCCAAAGTTGGGATACTTATAAACTCAATTGATATTCCGGTATTTAGTAATACTTTTCTAATTTTAAACCAGACACTCATGATTCAAGATAAAAAAAGGGCTTACGCCCTTTTACTTCATAAATGGATAGGTCCAATCCTCCGGCGGAGCCATTGTTTCTTTGATCGTCCTGGCAGTCATCCAGCGCAGGATGTTCATAGCACTTCCTGCCTTATCATTCGTTCCGGATGCCCGTCCCCCGCCAAACGGCTGCTGCCCAACCACGGCAGCTGTCGGTTTATCATTGATATAAAAATTGCCGGCTGCATTGCGTAAACGATCAGACATTGTGATTAAAGCATAACGATCCTGCGCCCAAATGGCACCAGTCAGTGCATAGGGAGATGTTTGATCACACAGGTCGAGAGCATCCTCAAAATTTTTATCTTCATATACATAGATAGTCAGAACCGGACCAAATATTTCTTCCTCCATTGTCTTAAAATGGGGGTTTGTTGTTACAATTGTCGTAGGCTCAATAAAAAAACCTTTCGAATCGTCACAGGTTCCACCGGTAATTATTTCTGCGTCGAGCGCCTCCCGGGCATATTCAATATATTTTTTAATGTTATTAAAAGCTGCCTGATCTATGACGGCTGTAAAGAAATTTTTAAAATCTGTTGGTTCACCGATCGTGATTTTGGAAACTTCCGAAACATACAGATTTTTAAACTCTGCCCAGAGAGAACGGGGTATATACATTCGTGAAGCCGCTGAACATTTCTGACCCTGATACTCGAAAGCACCACGGATCGCGGCAGTTACCAACGGTTTAACCTTTGCTGAATGATGTACAAAGATAAAATCTTTTCCTCCTGTCTCGCCCACAATCCGCGGATAATATTTCATATTAGCAATATTATCACCCACGGTTTTCCACATTTTCTGAAATACCTCCGTTGATCCGGTAAAATGAATGCCAGCCAAATGCGGACTGGCCATCACCGGAGATCCTACCTGCCCACCGGATCCTGGTATAAAATTGATAACCCCGGGAGGTAAACCGGCTTCTCTAAATAATTCCATCAGAAAATAGGCAGAGTATACCGCACTGGAAGCAGGTTTCCACAGAACAACGTTCCCGATAATCGCCGGAGCCGTTGGCAGATTTCCGGCAATCGAGGTAAAATTGAAAGGAGTTACAGCAAAGACAAATCCTTCCAATGGTCGATATTCAAGACGATTCCACATGCCAGGCGGTGAATATGGTTGTTCGGCCATTAACTCCGTCATATATGACGTATTGAAACGCCAAAAATCGCAGAGCTCAGCAACAGCATCAATCTCGGACTGATAGACTGTCTTCGATTGTCCAAGCATGGTCGCTGCATTTAAAACCGAACGCCAGGATCCTGCCAATAAGTCTGCTGCTTTCTGAAAAATGGAAACGCGATGTTCCCAGGGCATTTCGGCCCATGTTTTCCGAGCCTTCAGGGCAGCATCAATCGCTTTATTCACCTCATTTTCGCCGGCTTTGTGGTAGATCCCCAGCCGTACTTTATGATTATGTGGTGCTTTTATTTCAACAGTATTACCCGTTTTAACTGCCTTGCCACCTATGATCAATGGTATTTCAATCTCTTTCGATAGGAGTTCTTCCAGTTTATTCTGCAGTACTACCCGTTCTGCCGAACCCGGTGCGTAATTTAGAATTGGTTCATTATAAGGCTCGGGTACCTGAAAATATGCGTTGCCCATTTATGGTCCTCCCAGATTAGAGGTGAATTAATCAGAAAATAATATCTTTAAATTTAGTATGAGGACTTTTGAAAAGCAACCGAAAAACAGCTGTTTTATACCAATGTTAACCAATTATTATTATTATATTTATATACTGTGTTTTATATATGCATAATTGTAAATAAATATACAATATTTTAGCAAAAACAAATTAGTGCCAAAGGATAATCAAAACAAAACCACCACGCCATGTCGTAGATCCCGTTCTACGGGATAGACGGGCACCAAGAAGGCATCCTTCGACCTATCGGTCTTCAGGACAGGCGCCGGTCACAGAGAAAATCAACATTTATTTAACCACGAAGCGCGCGAAGCCCACGAAGATTATAATAATATTTAAAAACCTCGTGTACTCTGTGTCTTCTCCGTGCGCTCTGTGGCTAAAATATCTACCGCAAGAAACACAAAGGATGCCAAGAAAGGAAAAAAATCGCAAAGAATATTAGAGTTGGACCTGTAATCAATTTTAAAGTTGGAAGATTAAAAGATGAAATTAAGGAGTTATTTTTTAAGAGATCACAGATAAAAGGCAATTAATAATTAACAATAATTCTTAATTGAAATCCGTGTTAATCGGTGAAATCTGTGGATAAAAGTTTTTAAAATTTTTGCTAATCGCCCCGGCGATCCCTGCCTGCCGGCAGGCATGGCGCCGCGGCGGAAATAACATAGTTTTTGGCTATGATAGCATAATTATCATATGTGATCTGCTTACTAGATAGTTTTGATTAACTTTCTAAAATGGAATCCGTAAATAGCCAGAGTAATAGCCATAGAGAATTTTTGCGGTTGCTTGAACAGACTGAAAAAAAGAAGTTTCCAGTAATACAATTTCCCCTTTTCCCAAATACCTAGTATCCATATGGATTTAAAAAATGCCTTTAGATCACTAAATGTTAGTTTCGAAGCTTTTGTAAATGAGGGATGATATTCCTGCAGGAAAGTTTTCACCCGTTGATAGTATATCCCCGGGGAATAGATCGTTTGTAAAATTTTTTTATAACCATGCATCAATTTGGGATAATTCATTTTAGGAATAAAATTGATCACTCCATCCATATTGTTCCCGGACCAATGCTCTAAGAGGCGGTTCTCAGATTTTAATCTCTGGGCCAGCCGTGTGCCGGACGGTGCATTCAACAGTCCGACCATCGCTGTAACGATTCCGCTTTTCTGAATAAACCCAATTTGTTGCTCAAAAATATTAACTGGATCATTATCAAATCCCACAATGAATCCACCGGAAATTCTGAGGCCATGCCGATGGAGTTTTTTAACCGATTCGACCATATCCCGGTTTTGATTCTGTTTTTTTCCGCATTCAGCCAGACTTGAATTATTCGGAGTTTCAATACCGATAAAGGCATGATTAAAGCCTGCCTTTACCATAAGTTTGACAAGTTCTTCATCATCTGCTAGGTTGATAGAAACTTCCGTTAGAAAAGAAAAGGGATACTCATTTTCTTCTGACCACTGTATCAGCGCCGGTAACAAATCTGCTTTTAACTTCTTTTTATTTCCGATAAAATTATCATCGACAATAAAAACAGTTCCCCGCCATCCCTCTTGGTATAGACTTTTTAATTCAGCAAGAAACTGATCGGTATTTTTTGTACGGGGTTTGTGCCCGTTAAGGGTAGTAATCAGACAGAACTCACAATTAAACGGGCATCCACGAGAATACTGGAGACTCATATTTGCATATTTACTCTTGTCCAACAAATTCCAGAGGGGAATCGGGGTTTTTGAGATATCCGGAAAATTTTCTGTGCGATACAGTTTTTGGGGGGTACCATTTTCAAGATCTTTTAAAAAGAGAGGCAAAGTTATCTCTGCCTCATTCAGTATAAAATGATCAATACCCAGAAAATTATTGGGAGAGATCGTAACCATCGGTCCCCCGGCAACAATTTTTGTCCCTAATTCATTGCAACGTTTGATGACTTGCAGGAAAGAGGTTCGGTGTACTTCCATTCCGGATAAAAACACAAAATCAGCCCATTGGATATGTATATCTTTAAGCCTGGACACATTCATATCAACCAGCTTTTTATTCCAATTTTCCGGCAGCATGGCCGCAATAGTAAGCAATCCAAGAGGAGGTTCGGAAGATTTTTTAGAGATGAAGCTGAGAGCGTTTTTAAAACTCCAGAATGTCAATGGCGTTTCCGGATAAACCAATAAAATGTTCATTTTAATCTCCACAATCAATGATGTTACGAACGGAAAAATTTTAAAAACTTTTATCCACGGATTACACTGATTTTCACGGATTAAAACTAAAATAATAATTTTAAAATTAAATCCGTGTCAATCCGTGTCAGTCTTCGCCTGCTTGCCCGGCCTGCCCGGCGCAGACGTGGCTATGACGGGATCCGGCTTCGACGGAAAATCCGTGGACTATTTTTTCTTAGTTTGTCCCGATACATCGGGACGCTATGAAAAGATCAGGTTAAAATTAAGTAGGAAACATTAAATAAATTGTAAAAGTAATGTAAAAAATAAAATTCATTCCTTCTTATAAAGTAAATTGATTATATTTAGATTAACAGCATATGCATGAATTATTATGAAAAAAAGACATACAATTATCTATCTTATATCGGTTTTTATCCTGGCCCAGATTGCCTGGTTTTCTTTACTGGGATTGTGGATCTACTGGTATGTCTCTAATTATATTATATTTACACAAGTAGGGGAGAAACTCTCGCCGCAGATGACTCCCGATACCACAAACGTTTTTGCCCTTGTCAGTGGATTGGTTTTGTTGGTGATAATCTCGATTGGGATGTCGATAATATTCTTGTACCTGAACCGGCAATTGAGTCTAACCAAACTTTATGATAATTTTATTGGTAATGTTACACACGAATTAAAATCCCCCCTCTCTTCGATCCAATTATATCTGGAAACATTGGATTCACGCAATGTACAGCGACAAAAACAAAAAGAATTTATTTCATTGATGATAAAAGATGTTAAACGCCTCAATAATTTGATAAACTCTATTTTATATATATCCGGTGTCGAGCAAAGAAAAACAGTTCATAAATATCCCCATGATTATCATATATATCAGGCAGAATCAGTAATCCGCGAACTGGTTAATGAAACAGCCGGTCAGCTACAGATCCCCGAAAAATCCATCAAAATTGAAGGACAGGCGTCCTGTCAATGTGTGATTGACAGGTACTGGCTAAGAATCGTGTTTGCCAATTTATTTGATAATGCCATTAAGTATTCAAAAGAACCGGTAGAAATAAAGATTACTCTCCGCTGCAGACAAAAGTACTTTTTTATGGAGATTAGTGACCAAGGCATTGGAATTTCTCCCAAAGATCAGAAAAAGATATTCAACAAGTTCGAACGTATTTACAGTCCTGATATTCCAAATGTCAAAGGAACCGGATTGGGGCTTTATTGGGTAAAAGAGATCATCAAATATCATGGTGGAAAGATCAGCGTTAATAGTCAGGGGTCCGGATTTGGATCAACATTCAGAATCGAATTACCGGTATATCAGGCTTCGAGAAAGCGATATATTAAAAATCTTTTGAAAAGAAGTAAAAAAGAGACAGACAATCACAATGAGTGAAAATAATTATAAAGGATCAAAAATACTACTGGTCGAAGATGAAAAAAGTATGGCCATTGGACTCGAATATAATCTGACGGAAGAAGGCTTTGAGGTTGAATGGGCTCCTGATGGCAAAAAAGCAATGGAAAGTATCACATCAAAATCATACGACCTGATAATTTTAGATATCATGCTGCCCTATATTGACGGATTTGAAATAGCCAGGCGGGTGCGTGACCAGAATCCACAAATGCCAATATTAATGCTTACGGCGCGTACAGATGCCAAAGATCGTATCCATGGATTGGAAATAGGGGCAGATGATTACTTAACAAAACCCTTTCACCTGCAGGAACTATTATTAAGATTACAGGGAATGCTAAGAAGAAAACAATGGTATCAATCGGCTGCTGATTCGATGCCGGTTTTTCACTTTGGCGATAGTGAAGTTAATTTTACTGCCTTAAATGGCATCGTGAGCGGTAAAAAAATCCACCTCACAGTTCATGAAGCCATGTTGTTGAAATATCTGATAGATAACAGAGGAAAAATCGTTTCCCGTAAAGAATTACTCTTAAAAGTATGGAATATAAGTTCAGAAGTTGAGACCAGAACGGTTGATAATTTTATCGCAAGGCTTCGCAAATATTTTGAACCTGATCCGGCTAAACCACAATTTATCAAAAGTATTCGGGGCGCCGGTTATATGTTTGTTGATAGCGGGAATTAATAGTTACAGAATGCCTTATTTAACTATAGAGTAGCAAAAACAATCCCGTGGTTTATCGCCAAACCGGGGAAGTTTCACCCAGCGGCGGAGTATCCCTTCCCTTTGCATACCCGATTTTTCCATCACCCGTGTCGAAGAGATATTATCAACATCGCAGATCGCCCACACACGGTATATATCGTTTTGTTCCAGCGCCCATCGGATGAGTGCTTGCAAGGCTTCCATCATATATCCCTGGCCCCAAAAAGGACGGGCAAGAACATAACCGATGTTTACGCCAGATTGATCTATAGCCACAATCTCAATCATTCCGAGCAATTGATTATCAGATTTTCTGATGATCGTCCACGGAAAGGCCGTTCCTTTTTTCCAGCTAAGGGAACACCGTTTGATGAAGGCCTTGGTATCCTGAATGGACTTGTGTGGTGCCCATGTCAGAAATCGTGTAATTTCTTCCTCCTGTGCATACTCTTCAAAAATCGGAACGGCATCTTCCGTTACCGGTTTTCGCAGTAACAATCTTTCCGTAAAAATATTATCGGGTGGTCGTTCCGGCATCGTTTTCTCTTACATTTTTTGTGCTAATACCACCGTCGTTTTCATTTCCCGCAATACACCCTGACGGTCATTTATGGCCTCGATATAAATAATATATATACCAATCCGGGCCGTCCTTCCCTCACCATTTTTTCCATCCCAGACCAGGTTAAACTGACTGCCGGAGAAACGATTATCTTCTAATGTATGGATTAATCGTCCTTTGATATCAAAAATCCGAGCTCGGATTCGGGCATTAGTTTCGGGGATCATCCCATGAATGATCGTTATATCATCGACACCATCGGCGTCAGGTGAAAAGGGATTCGGAATTGCCTTCAGCTCTATCCCACGCCCTTCCAGGTTTGAATAAATACTGTTCTTCTCACCCGGTGTCCCACTTCTGGGATCCGTGGAAGGGCCCCAATTCTCCGCTTTACTTTCATTTAAGCGGGGATTAATTCTCTCCATACTTGGAAACCTGAACGCTTCTCCTTCGAGCCAATCCGCCTGATAAGTCACCTGTTCTCTGCAATTCCCGGCCGGATCGATCATACTGATTTCATCGCCCTGATCATTAAAGGTAGGAAATTTATCTAAAATAAATAAATTTTCTTTTGTCATATGATAAATATCGGGTAGCGTATCTTCACTCAGGACCATATACCCCTCCGGTGATATGGAAAGGAATGAATCAATGGTTAAGGTATCGGTCAAATCTGTCAATGACCATCCTTTTAAGAGAATTTCTTCCTGGCTAATGTTGACCAGTTCGATCCATTCCGGCTCATCGGTCCGGGTCAGAAATTTAATTTCATTAATATGAAGAAACTCGCCCCGGCTGAGTATTTGTATAACTTTGCGGATCGTATTATTCTCGTCATTTTCATCCGCTTCATAAAATAATTGAGCGGTCAATCCATAGCGACCGGGTGGAACATTTTGGCAATTAAAATCGAGCGTTTGTGCGTTTGTGGATATATTCCGGCGTCCGATTAAAATATCGGTTTCCTGAAAATAACCGTCGCCGTTCCGGTCACAGAAAACGATCAGATCCATACGGTCCGATGGTGTCAGTCGTCCGAAATTATAGATCTGCACGGTGAGAATGATCGTATTATCATCAAATATCAGATCGGGTAAAAAAAATGAATTCTGATCAAAACCAAAATCAATATCCCGGGGAGAGACAGAATTTTTAAAACCCGGTGTTCCCCCTTCTGTTTTACTATCCCTCCAGTTTAAAGAGTCATTGAAACCTGTCAAATCAATTTTTTCATCCGAAAATCCCGGAATATTCCCGACAGAGTACTTATAACGGGTCAAAATTTGTCCACTGGAACCCCTGATTGTCAACAATTCTGCGACTGAATTTGACAATCCGCTTTTTCCGAAGGAATTATCGGAGATCGCCAGGATAATCACACTATCCGGAATTAAAGAATCATACACCGTTGAGTTGTTAAAATAAGAACCGTCCAGAATAACCGCAAAAGATTCCGGTGGGATTTTCTTTCCGCCGCGATGGGGCAGGATCTGATCAGTACCGGAACTGTCACTAAAAGTCCAACCAGAGATATCAACGGAATCGCTGCCGGAAAGATTAAAGATCTCAACAAATTCATCATGATATTCATTGCTGGCTACATCAAACATAACTTCGGAGAAAGTGATCTGTGCTTTTAGAGTAATTACTTCATAAATAAAAAAAACAATGAGGAATAAATAAATATTAAGAGGTTTCATAGAGTAAATGACATACAAAATCTGTACCAATTTTATCTCTTTATCGGGACAATTATTTTTAACCACGATACCAGTAAAA
>CAZBBC010000080.1:0-19784 GCA_964489835.1 uncultured Calditrichota bacterium | reverse complement strand
AGAGAAGGTTGAAAATGCGGCTTAGACGCAGGTTTGGGGATGAGTTTTTTAATTAAAAATTGAATCATTTTTTTTAAACCGGATACTAATTATTTCAAATAAAGGATGTTCAAGATAGGTTCAGAGGATATCTTTATTGATTAGAATATAAAAAAATTCAGAGTGAAAAACTTAAATATTTCAGGACATCGCATTTTTGTTTTTTTTATACCTGATAGATTTCTTTGTATAGTGTATCCTTGAGCTTTTCAAGAATGAATATTATTATATTTAATTTTTATTGCTATCCCTGTATTTTTTTTATATTATAAGGAAATTCTCCCAATCCTTTTTTTAGTCTGAATTATTCACCACGTAATTATCCGTCGAAGCCGTGGAATCCGTGGACTATTTTTTTTATTTGCAGCCGAATGCTGCGGTATGAACAGATCAGATTAATCGGCAAATCGGGATTAATCAATGAATACTCTAAAAATCATCGCCTTCCTATAGACTTTAAAGTAATCCACGTCATCTGATTAATGATGAGTTTGGACCTAAACTAATGCAGATTAAAAGAAAATATCGTTATATTTTATGGTTACTCATCAGCTTCTATATATCTTGTTCCTCAGAAAATCAGAGCAATGAATTCTTAACTTATAAAGTAAATAAAACAGATTTTGTAAATAAATTAAATGTCACAGGAATTATTGAAACGACTAAAACATACACGATTGCGTGCCCCCGCCTTTATACAGATGTCACGATTGTATACCTGATCCCCGAAGGTACCTATGTCAATATAGGAGATACCGTTTGCATTTTAGAAGCCAGTGAGCTGGAGAATAACTATAAAGAGGCGATAAAAAATCTTGAAACAGCAAAATCAGAATATAATAAATCTGTTGCCAATCTTAATTTGCAATATTTACTATTAACTTCGCAGGTTAAAATAATACAATCTTCAAATGAAATCTCTCATTTGGATTCATCTAAATTGTCTTTTACTTCATCTACCCATCAAAAATTAATCGAGCTTCGAATAAAAAAGGCAGAAATTGAAATGAATAAGATTCAAAATAAATTGAATTTTTTAAAAATTATCAATCAGTCCGAATTGAAAAAAATGAAGATGAAAATAAAACAGGCAGAAAACGATGTTGCCCGAAAAAAAGCGCAGCTGGATAAATTGGTACTAAAAACTAATACTGCTGGCATGGTTACTTATGGCATCTTATGGTCCACTGGCGATAAAATCAGAGAAGGTGATATTGTATGGGGTAATATGCCCATCGTAAAAATACCCGATATGTCTAAGATGCAGATAAAATTAGCCGTCAATGAGGCCCAATTTAAACGGATTGATAAAAATCAAAAGGTTGAAATATCCATCGATGCCTTTCCTAATATTCAGCTAGCTGGCAAAATAACAATGAAAACACCCATGGGAAAGCCAATTAAAAAGAATTCTAACGTAAAAATGTTTGATGTGTTCGCATCAATCGATAGTTCTGAATTTACCATTCAGCCGGGTTTATCGATAACCTGTGATGTTATTTTAGAATCAATTCCTGATACAATTGTCGTACCTTTATTAGCGGTTTTTGAGAAAGATAGTTCGAAGGTTGTGTACATAAGCAAGGGACAAAAATATAAAAGACAAATAGTAAAATTAGCCTGTAACAGTGAGAATTATGCCGTTATCTCTGAAGGATTAAATAAAAATGAGGAAATCATTTTAACAGAACCTCCTGAAGATTTAATAACCGAAGGGAGTCAGTAATATGAGAAGATTACTTCTCCTGTATATTCTATTGTTTATATGCTGTAGCCCGGAAATAAAGAAAAGTGTTCAGACATATGTCGTAAAGAAGGGCGAATTTGATATTAATGTTGTTGAGACAGGTGAGGTACAAGCAACAAATTCAACAAATATTTCATCTCCAGCCATGTCATGGAGATTTGGCGTTTTAAAAATTATGAAGATTATTGAAGATGGTGCAGAGATTTCAGAAGCAGATACAGTAATTATATTTGATCCCTCTGAAGTTCAGAAAGCAATTATCGATGCAAATTCTGAATTGGAAATTGCCAAAGCGGAACTTATGAAACTTAAAGCTGAACAGGAATCTAAAATTCAAGAATTAGAAGCAGATTTAAAGGTTGCTAAAATTTCCCATGAAATATCTCAAATCGAATTGGGACTGGCAACTTTTGAATCGGATATTAAAAAGAAAGAGATTGGCCTTAATTTAGAACAATCGAAAATTTCTCTTGATAAGGCAGCGGATGAAATTGAGGATCAAAAAGAAATACATCGGGAAGAACAACACCAATCTCAACTAAAGATTAAACAGTTGGAGAATAATTTAGAGGAAGCAAATAAAACATTACGAAATTTGACAGTAACAAGTAGGAGCTCCGGTGTAGCGATTATTAGGAAAAACTGGAGTACCGGAGATAAGTGGAATGTTGGAGATATCCCCTGGTCGGGGCTGCCTCTGATTGATCTGCCCGATCTTCGGGAATTGAGAGCGGAGACAGAAATTAATGAAGTTGATATCTCAAAAATAAAATTGGATCAGGAGGTTGAGATTCAATTAGATGCCTTTTCAGATACTATTTATACAGGAACGGTAAAAGAAATAGCATCATTAGCAAAGTATAAAGATGAGGAAAAAAAGTCCAAAGTTAAAATATTTCCTGTGGAAATTCTGATAAACGGCACTTCAAAAGAATTGATGCCGGGTATGACCGTGAGCTGCAAAATTATTGTGGATAAAATTGATAATGTTTTATTTGTTCCAATTGAAGCAATAATAAAAGAGGGAAATACTGATTATGTTTTTCAAAAATCCGGAAATAGCTACAAAAAACAAGAAGTAGAAGTCGGATTAGCAAATAATGATTACATAATTATAGAAAAAGGTTTAAAAGAGGGGGATCAAATTGCACTATCGGATCCATATAAAGAAGAGGATGAAAAAGCGAAGAAAAATGACATATAATATAAGATCAATATTATGTCTATGTTCTATATCTTGTATTTTATTACCGTTTTCTTGTGGAACAACGGAAGATGATCAGAAATATACCATTAAAAAAGGGGAATTTATCGCTTCACTCAACGAAACCGGTGAGTTAGATGCGGTTAATTCCCGTATTATTATTATTCCGTTTATTGGATGGAAATATGGCTGGAACATGAAAATTGTTGGACTGGTTGATCATGGTGCTCAGGTTTCTGCGGGAGATTCTATTGCCCAAATCGATAAAAATATCGTGTTGAAAGTTCTTATTGAGAAGCAGAATAATCTGGAGATTGAACAAGCAAATCTCAGAAAACTGTATGCCGAACATAAAAGCAATATGCGGGTACGAAAAACAGATCTGATCTCTTCTGAAGCGGTCTTAAATCTTTTCAAAATTCAATTAGAAAAGTCTAAATTCGAATCTGAAAAAAAGAAAGAAATTAAAGCGCTGGAATTTGAACGACAACTGGTAAAATATAATAAGGCGGAAAAGAATTATAAACTAACTCAAAAGGTACTCGAAAATGAATTGAAAATTCAACAAATCAAAATATTTCAACTGGAAAATGATGTAGATGATGCGAAACAGGCATTAAAGAAACTGACGATAAAGAGTCCATTAAACGGTATGATGCAGCTGTTGGAAAATAGACGAACCAGACTGATTGCAAAAGTGGGGGATGAATTGCATCAAAGTCAAAAATTTGCCTGCGTTCCAGATTTAAGTCAAATGAAAGTATTAGCAACAGTAAATGAAACCGATATTGGTAAAATATATTTAAAACAAAAAGTGATTGTCCGGCTTGATGCATTTCCTTCAATCGCTTTCGAAGGAGAAACTATAGAGATTGGGAGGTTAAGTTATAAAAAAGATAAAAATTCACAAACGAAAATATTTGATGTTGTTATTAATTTACATAAATCCGATCCCATATTAAAACCGGGAATGACCGTCAGATGCGAGATCTTTACTGCTCAACTCAACGATGTTTTTTATGTTGAAAATGAATGTATCATTAAAGAAAATATGAAATATTATATGTTTATCGAAAAAAATGGGAATAGTCAAAAATGTGAGATCAATATTGGTCCGCGTAATAATCAATATACTGTTGTTTATGGAGAGTATAAAAAAGGTCAACGTGTCATACCATTGAACGAAATAGAAAAAAATAAGTTAGAAAAGTCAGGTATATAATACAAGTAAGAAAGGCATAATGAAAATTGAAGAAAACATTCACCTTGCTTTCAGTGGAGTACTTCAGCATAAATTCAGATCATTTCTGACAATGTTGGGAATTATATTTGGCGTTGCCGCCGTCATTGCTATGTTATCGATAGGCGAGGGGGCCAAGCGGGAAGCTATCGCCAAATATAAAGATTTGGGTATAAACAACATCATTGTCCGGGAAAAGGACCTCAGCGATGAGGATTTGGAAGAAGTGCGAACAAAGTTTTCCCCGGGATTATCAATCGCTGATGCCAATGCCATTAAAGAGATCATCCCCTCGGTTTTAGATGTTGCACCACAGGCAGAAAAAGATACAGAAGTAAAATATGAAGATAAATCGGGTAAGGCGAATATTATTGGTATTACACCAAATTTTAAAAACATACTTAATTATTCAACTGAGGAAGGCACATTTATTACGAATGATCATTATAATCGAAAACTCAAAGTATGTGTTTTAGGCGCTGCTATAGCAAAACAGTTATTTCCCTATGAAAATCCAATTGGAAAAAGCATAAAGATTGAAGATCAATGGTTCGAAGTCATTGGCATACTGAAAAACAAATCTCTGTTTACTGAAACTGTGGGAGAATTGGCCTCACGGGATCTTAATAATGACATTTATATGCCTCTAACGACGTTTAATAATCGATTCACAAAAGAAAATGAATTAGAAAGTGAAATCAAACAAATAACTGTCAGAGCGGAAGACTCTAATCGCTTACTGGAGGTAACGGCTGTCATTAAAAATCTATTAAACAGACGCCATTTTAAAAATGATGACTATAGCATAATAATTCCGTATGAACTATTAAAACAGGAAGAAAAAGAACGACGCATTTATAATTTTTTACTCGGTTCAATTGCCGCGATATCTTTATTGGTCGGTGGTATTGGTATCATGAATATTATGCTGGCAACGATTATGGAAAGAACACGGGAGATAGGTGTTAGAAGAGCGATTGGGGCTATGAAAAAAGAAATCCTGACTCAATTTTTAATCGAAGCAATGACGATTAGTGTTACTGGTGGTTTACTGGGTGTGTTTTTAGGATTATCAATCTCTTATTCCATATCCTTAGTGACAGACGTAAACACCGTTGTTACATTTTTTTCTGTATTTATCGCCTTTTTTGTTTCTGTTCTGGTGGGAATAATTTTTGGATTCTTGCCGGCCCAAAAAGCGGCCAATTTAAATCCGATCGAAGCGCTCCGATATGAATAGAGGCTGGATTAAATATAAACACTTATATTAATATTATCTGAATGGTTTTGCTCAATGCGTAAATACTTGATTATTAGTAATATAATAGAATTAAGTTACATTCCTCTTGTAATTGTTTTGCAAATTATTTAACTTTTCAGATAGGCAATTTATAGAAAATATAAAACCTTAAGTGTGAGGATATTATGCGTATCTTGGGAATATTTGTATGGATTATTATCGGTGCGGTCCTGTTATGGTTTTTTGCCATGAACCTTGATCAACACGTAACGATTAATTTATTTCAAAAAATCTATCATGATGTAAATATAATAGTTATCATTTTTTTAACATTTTTTATCGGTACTATTGTTGGTGCTATCCTCCTGTCAGCCTACGTATTAAATGCACGGGCGGATATTCGTACGCTGAAGAAGGAACGTTCAAAACTTTTAAATGAATTGGATGGTTTGCGAAATCTTTCCCTTGATGAGATACCCGATGCCGATACAAAAATTAATCCCCGGCAAAATCCCGGCGCAGATCTGGAGTAAATCCCCATGGAATCGACAATATCATTTGAAATATGGGTCATTCTTCTGCTTTTCCTCGTTGTCATTGTTCTGGCTTTTTACTCCGTATACACACGGAAAAAGGTGGTTAAGGAGGGGAATCAACCGTATGTGCAAGCCTTAAAACATATGGCAGAAGGTGAAAATCGCCTGGCTATCGAAAAATTCAAAGAGGCCATCCGTGAAAACTCAGCGAATATTGATGCCTATATCAAACTTGGCACGATATTAAGAAATGAAGGATTATATAAAAATGCCATCAGAATACACAAAGACCTGACCCTGCGGGGGAATCTTACACCGAACGAAGTTATGGAGGTGAAACGTAATCTGGTCCTTGATTATTGGTACGCAAAGGATTATAATAAATCCGAAATTTATCTAAACCAGCTGATTGAAAATAAAAATTTCATTAACTGGGCAACACCCTATCTTGTAAAAATTTATGAGGATAGAGAAGACTGGAAAGAGGCTTTTGAAATCTTAAGTAAGAGTACATTATCGCGGGAGGAGAAAGGAAAGTTAAAGTTAGCCGGGCTGAAAGTTAAACAGGGCCAAAAACTGGTCGAAGAAGAAAAGGAAAAAGATGCGCGGATCCTTTTTAAAGAAGCGCTGAAAATTGAAAGAGAATGCGCGGAATCTTATCTGCTGCTGGGTGATTCTTATTTAAGGGAAAACAGAAGAACAGATGCCATCAATGCCTGGAGCGATTTGTGCAAAAAAGTTCCTGAGAAAGCCCATCTGGCATTCGACCGTCTGGAAAAAGCCTGGTTTGAAAAAGGCCATTTCAGTAAAATTGAAGAATTATATGCTTCCATTTTAGAAAAAGACCCGGATTATTTACCTGCCATTATTGCCCTTTCAGAGATCTACAGAAAAAAAGGAGAGTATAGCCAGTCATTGAAGATTTTGCAGGAAGCACAGAAAAGGGAGGTGGATTCTGTTAAACTCCAGTTACAACTGGTCAAAGTCTACATGGAAAAAAGCCAGTTTAAAGAGGCTGCAAATCTGGCCCTCAAAATAATTGAACAACGCACTCCATAAATACCAATCAACACCCGAACAGCCATCAAACAGGGCTAAAAATTCCCGACAGCTACTATGAAAATCCTTATTGTCCTGCCATTAATATTTCTCGTTGTTCTAAGTAATTATTCTTATGCTCAAAAACATGCCGATCTTTTTGCTTTTTATCAGGATAGACAAATAAATAAACTTGAAAACCGGCTCAGGGAATTAGAGAAAAACAACACGACTGATCCCGAAATCGAATTTTTTAGGACGATATTTACCGATAATGGTAAAAATGCGATTAAAGTATATGAAAAATTATTAGAAAAATCAGAAGCACCATTAAAAAATTTACTGGCGGAAAAAATATCTGACTACTATTATGCCCTCGGATTTTATGTCAGAGCAGGTGAATTTAAAAAAATTTCTCAGACTAATTTTCCTGCGCAACCAAAAGTTATTGATAAAGCAGTCGATAGTAAAACTGAGGATAGTATAGGAGATAAAACAAAACCAAAATATATGATCCAGGTAGGCGCATTTGGTGTATGGCAGAATGCTGATGATCTGGCGCAGTTTTTGAAGAGAAAAAAAATCGAAGCAAGTGTTGTTAAGCGCAGTATTGGAGGAGGGGAATTATATTGTGTCTGGATTCCCGGGAATGATAACTATGATGCGGCGGAGGGAATTGCCAAAGAAATTGAACGAAAATATCAATTATCATATCGGATAATAATACCATAAACAAAAAGGTAGACCATGGATATCTCGGTTTTAAAGTATATTCCTCTCTTTTCTGAATTAGCAGAGGAGGATCTGAAGGAGATCGTCAAACTGGCGGTACGTCAGATCTATAAAAAAGATAATATGATCCTGATTGAAGAAGAGATCGGCTCAACCATGTTCATCATACTGGACGGACGGGTGAAAATCTCGCGTATTAGCGAGGATGGAAGAGAAGTTATTTTATCTATTCTTAGTGAAGGTGATTTTTTTGGTGAAATGTCCATTCTTGATGGTCAGAATCGATCGGCAAACGTGGTTACGCTTGAAGATTCAAAGATTATGATAGTTAGAAGGGAAGATTTTCTTAAAATGCTTCGCGATTATCCGCAGATTGCGATTAATTTATTAAAAGAATTAGCACATCGACTACGACGGAGCGATTCACAGATAAAAAGTTTATCACTACAAAACGCTACAGGCAAAGTGGCCAGCACCTTACTGCGAATTGCCGATGATTCTGGAAAAATTCATATGGGACAGGTCGAAATACCAAGATTACCACCGCAGCAGGATTTGGCCAATATGGCGGGAACCAGTCGGGAAACGATTTCCCGTGTATTAAAAACTCTATCTAAACAGGGTTACTTAAAAAAAGAAGGTAGCCGACTAATCATATTGGATTATGAATCGTTTCGATCTGAATTTTCCTGAACCGCCATGATTATTTGCCACACGAGGGTGCAGGCACCACCGGAAAATGCAATAAATAAGTAATGAATGAATTTAAATTATATAAACATAGGATTATTTTCAGGTGATGACCAACGACTTGGTTATCTTGATCAAATAATCGAAGACCCGCGCAGAAAAATAGTAACTTTTAAGTTTAAAGATATCTCCAATAAATATATCAAGTTCAATGAATTTGATCTTTTAATATTTGATATCACCACTTTTCCTACCACTAATTTTAAAAGTTTACCCCTACTTCGCTCAGAAAAAGAACTGGTTGAGATTCCATTTTTGTATATCTTGAAAGATAAAGAAATTTCCAATATAGAAGTATTGGTAAAGGATAAACCTTCCGGTATAATCCAGGATCCTTTCACTGAGTTAGAATTTAATTCCATGGTCACGAATCTTGCCGCATTAGGTGATTTGCAACGACAGCAGGATAATCACAGGGATTTATTAACAGGCAATCATAAACTAATTTACCAGATTGAACATATCCTGCAGTTACAGAAACTGACAGAGGCTTCTTCCATCGAAGAATTTTATTTTATACTACAGGATCAGATTGTTCATAAAATTGAGCTGACTTTCGCGGCAGAAAAATCCATATTTTTTATTGCCGACATGAAAAATAATTTACTGCGTTTCAACGAATATTCTGGACGTGCGGATAAGCTAAAAAAACAAAAAGATTTTAAGATACATAATTCCCAGGTCAAAAGTGCCATACAGGAAAATAGCCCGTTTATCCTAAAGGAAGAAATGCTGCTGGATCCGTTTATAGAGGAATTGGAGGAGGTTATAGGATTCGAAATTAATTCTCTCCTTTTTGTACCGATTACGGTGCTCCAGCAACCGCGCGGTGTCCTGGTAATTATCAATAAGTTATACAGGCAATACTTTTCTGAAAATGATCTTGCGTTGAGTCTCATCGCCCTATCTAAGATCATTTATCGTATGGAATCTTTTTATCTGAAGTCTCTTAATTTAAAAGAACTTTCTGCGATAACAATCCCAAGCCATTTGTATCAAACTGAAGATTATGAACCACGTTTTTGCAAAGATATTCTGGATGCCATCGGATTTGGATTGATTGTTTTCGACCGAACCTATCATTTACTCTACGCAAATAAATTTGCCCAAAATACCTTCGAGTTAGATAATATAAAAAAATTAATGCTAAAGGATATGTTGGGAGATGAAGCTTTCGATATCATTAACAGTTTGTTAAATAACCGGGATGTTCCGCTCTTACGTCAGGAAATGCTGGTAAATCATCCGGCAATCCGCCAATTATACCTCGGTTATTCGCTATACACCATCTCTCAAAATACTCAGAATACTGTTTATGCCCTGACATTTATGGAAATATCGCAAACCAAACGATTACAAGCAGAGATTATCCGCATGGACCGTATGGCATCTTTAGGTGTGCTTGCCTCCGGTATAGCCCATGAGATAAGGAATCCACTGGCCGGTATCAAAGCTATGGCCCAAACTCTACAGGAAGAGCTGGGAGATGCTGATTCCAAAGTCGAATATATCGAGCGTATTGTCCGGCAGGTTAACCGACTGGATGTTTTGCTTAAATCTTTTTTCTCCTATGCCAGACCGCAAAGACCAAATCCTGTACGCAGCAAAATACCAGACATTGTAAGGGAAGTACTACCTTTATTTCGCAGAAAAATAAAAGACAATAATATTATCATTAAAGAGGTTTATTCAAAAAATCTTAAAGAGATCTTTGTTGATTTTCACCAGATCGAACAAGTGTTTTTTAATCTGATAATAAACGCCATCGACGCGATGAAGGACGGGGGTACTTTAACCATTCGCGCTCGTTTACCGGAAGGGACACAACCTATTATTGATCGAAGGCAGCGAATCCCTAAATTGTTTTCCGATATTTATAATGAAATAACGATATCTGATACCGGTATTGGAATGGATAGTGAAACACTGAATAATATGTATAATCCTTTTTATACCACAAAACCTAACGGCACCGGATTAGGACTCTCAATTGTATACCAGATCATTCTCGAACACGGCGGACAGATCACTGTTAGTAGTGAACTTGAGAAGGGGACAACATTTAAAATATTACTTCCGGTTTACCTGAAGGACCAGCAGCAAGAATCAGTCGAATAAAAATTTATTATTTCCTCTCATCGGTGTCCGGTTTAAATGGTCAGATGAAAAACTGACCCTATTTGACTTTTATTTGTGAAAAAAAACATTTATATTATAAGTTTATATTTAATGTCATAAGTGTCCGGTTTAAAATTAGAAAAATATTATTAAATACCGGAATATCAAGTGAGTTTGATAGTATCCCAACATTGGGACTTAATTTAAAGAACTCACCCTAAATCCCTCTCTTGGAAAGAGAGGGACTTTAGGGAGCCCCTTCTCTTCTTAAGAGAAGGTTGAAGATGCGGCTTAGACGCAGGTTTGGGGATGAGTTTTTTTAGTCATAACATTAGTCAAAATTTTTAAACCGGACACTTATGATTTAATGTGATAAATTACATATCGTCTAAGAAGGAGAGAACAATGATTAACACCATTAAAGAATATTTAGGGGATCAAGCATCGTATTATCTGGATCACCAGTCAAAAACAGTAGATAAATCACTGCTAAATTTACCAGGGCCTGATTTCGTGGACAGGGTATGGATACCTTCGGACCGGCCGATTGCAGTTTTGCGCAACCTGCAGGCAATTTTTAATTCGGGACGACTTGCCGGTACCGGTTTTCTGTCAATTCTTCCTGTGGATCAGGGCATCGAGCATTCTGCCGGGGCTTCTTTTGCACCAAATCCGATTTACTTTGATCCTGAAAATATTATTAAACTGGCGATTGAAGGTGGCTGTAATGCCTGTGCATCAACACTGGGTGTGTTGGGATCTGTTGCCCGTAAATATGCGCACAAAATTCCTTTTATATTAAAAATCAATCATAACGAACTGTTGACTGCTCCTAATACCTTTGACCAGATCCTTTTTGCTGATGTTAATCAGGCCTTTGATATGGGTGCTGCCGCGATTGGTGCAACAATTTATTTTGGTTCGGAAGAATCGGGACGACAGATCATTGAAGTCAGTGAAGCTTTCCAGTATGCCCATGAACTCGGATTAGCGACGGTCTTATGGTGCTATTTGCGTAATCCTTCATTTAAAGTTGACGGCAAAGATTACCATACCGCTGCTGACCTGACCGGACAGGCCAATCATCTTGGGGTGACCATCGAAGCTGATATTATCAAACAGAAATTACCGGAAAGTAACCAGGGATATAAGGCCGTATCTAAAAAATTGGGTGGGTATGGAAAAACACATGAAAAAGTCTATTCAGAACTAACAACGGACCATCCGATAGATTTAACCCGATATCAGGTTATCAATAATTACATGGGACGTGCCGGTCTGATCAATTCCGGTGGTGCTTCCGGTTCAAATGACTTTAGCGAGGCGGTGACTACCGCTGTTATCAATAAAAGAGCCGGCGGTATGGGATTAATTTCCGGACGAAAGGCATTTCAACGCCCGATGAAAGAGGGCGCCAAATTGCTCAATAGCATACAGGATGTATATCTCTGTGATGATGTAACCGTTGCTTAATCGAAAACTTGCAGTAATACTAACTTGAAAAAGGGCGGACCATAGGTTCGCCCTTTTTGCGTTTGAATGGGCAAATAAAAACAACCGACACACTGATCGAAAAAATTAAAATGTTAAAATAATCGGTTATTTTTGACACTCCCCTGAAATGGATGGTGTTAAAAATTGCATAGATATAATGAAAAACTATATTTGTGTAAAATATTGAATATTTTATAAACGCAGAGGTCGCAGAGAACGCAAAGAAAAATATTAACTACTATGCATGAAAATGAAATATCTGAGAAAGTCATTAAATGCGTAATTGAAGTACATCGGATTGTTAACAATCTGAAAGAATTAAAATAAACTCTGCGGAACTCAGCGTTCCTCTGCGTTAAAAAAGATTTGCATTATTGAACAACCAGGTTGTAGTTGACTACACGGTAATTAAAAATTTTTGTCACTACGCTGAAATGATAAGGAGAGATTGATGAAGATTAGTATCGAATATTGTCACGTTTGAAATTATTATCCACGTGCCGCCAGTTTGGCGGAGGAAATTAAAAATCAAATAAAAGAAGTTACTATAGAGTTTATCAAGAGTTCCGGCGGTGTATTCGAAGTATTGAAGGATGGAAATTTGATATTTTCAAAGCGTAGGGAAGGGCGTTTCCCTGATACTTCGGAAATACTTACGAAGTTGGTTTAATATTAGTTCTTTTCTAATTTTGCGAGCATGCTCTTTGCTTCACGATCATTGGGACTAATCTTTAGAATTTTTCGGTAGACATTTGCTGCTTTGCCATGGTAACCCTGCGCATAAAATATTTTTGCCATCGTTTGATTGGATAAAAGATCATCAGGGTTTTTATCCAAATTTTCATTGAGCTCACGCAAAGTAATTTCCATAATGTTTATATAATTATGTTCGGGTCCTAACGTCGGATGAGCCACAAAATAACCAGGATCTATAGGAATCACCTTTTTATATTGTACCAGTCCTTTTTCATTTTGTCCCTTCTCATCATATACTTTTGCTAATTTTATATGAGCTTTAACCAGATCGGGCATTATCTCAAGAGATTTTTTATAGTAGGTTTCCGCACTGTCTAATTTACCCATGTCGTGGTAAGTAAGTCCAAGGTTAAAAGTCGCCTCCAAAAAATTTTTCCTGGATTTTGCTGCCCGGTTGAAAGAAACGACCATCTCTCTGTAAACTTCTTCCCTCTCTCTTCGCGATCCGGAGAGTTTCTTCTTCTGTTTTTGTTCATTGGCCACACTGGCATCAAAGAGTTCCAGAAAGGCTTCAATCAGTTCGCTTAATACGGCCTGCTTGTAGGCCGTAATACCGATCATAAAATTTGCTTCGGAATTCATCGGTTCGATTTCTAAGATTTTTTTAAACTGCGAATAAGCACTATAATAGATTTGCGTTCTATAATAACATTCTCCAAGTTTCTGCAAGGCACCGATATCCTCCGGATCAAGCTCCAATGCTTTTCGATAATGAGGAATTCCAAGGTTATATTTATTCTGAGAAAAGTAGATGTTTCCCATCTCCACATAAATTTTACTATAGTCCGGATTGAGCTCTGCCGCTTTCTGCAGATATTTATTTGCATCATTATACTGCTTCAGATTATTGCTGATCCTACCCAGATAAAAATATGGTTTATAATCATTGGGATTATAATTGATAACTTTTTCAAAATCGGCTTTAGCTTTTGGATACTCCTTCCGGCTGTAGTATATCAAGGCTCTACCATAGTAAGGTTTCTCAAAATCCGGGAGAGATGTAATGATCTTATCAAACTGCTGTAGGGCCTGATCATAGTCCTCATCATTAAAATAGGTGATACCAAGGTTGTACAAAGCTTCCCAGAAATTGGGATCTTCACGAATGGCATTCCGGAAGAGCCCAATCACAATTTCTCTTTGCCGGTTAGGCTTCTCATTCTCAATATAACCCAGACAAAAATTCTGGAATGCTTGCACCGATTGTGTTATCTGACGATTAAATATTATTTCTTCATTTTGTGACAGAGAGATAGTGGTAAGGTCAATTAAGTTTTTGGCAATATCATCGGCAATGACAAACAGTTCGGAGTTATTATTATTATATTTTTTAGAGAATATGGAAGCGCCATTGAAAGCATTGATGAAGTTGACATTAACCTCAATCGTTTTCCCATTGGTGCGGTAATTACCGGTAATCCCAATATTGATTCCTGCAGACTTTCCTACATGATAAACCATTTCTCCATTGATCTTCCGGGTTGGGTAGCCGGCTTTTTTTATTTCCTTTTGGATGATACTTTGTTCAGGTACATAAAAAGATGAAATATTGGAAAGTTTATTAGAGAGCAGGTAATTCATTCCGAAACTTATCCAACTGTATTTTTGTTGGTCACCCAGATTGTCAAATGGTAATATTCCGATACCTCTCTTGTCCTGAGCAGAGGCCAGATTGATGAAAAATACAAATGCCAATAATGAGCACATGAATTTATAGGTTCGAATCATTAATTTTGAGCCCTTTTTAACCAAGCAGTAAAAACCAATATAATTAGCATAACCAATCGATTCAAGTGAATTTAACCAGTCTTTATTTACGATCAAAAAAAAATGTTAAAACATATTATTTGTAATCGGCAAAAAATCGGAAAACTCAATAAAATAATACTGAAAATGTCATTTGACGATTTTCGGGAACCCGTCCCGGATACTTGTGTTTAAAGGGATAATCCCAATGATGCTGAACAGACCTGGGGATAAGGGTGTTGTGTTGACTGAAAGTCCCATATACACTAAATTTATTATCATTTTTGATATTTAAGGAGGCTCACTACCGGAAATTGATACAGACTCTTGGTATACTCATTCTCTAAAATGGGAGAAGACAGATGCGCTGGCGTTTACTGATAATAACAATGGTGGCCTTTTTTTCATCTAATTTTTTATTAAATCATTCGACTCTAATTCCCCGGATCACCCCTCTTCAAGTCATCCAGCATGGACAAGATTTCGTTCATATTTCCTGGAATTTGCCGGACCTGCAAACAACTGCTTTAATAGCTGATGGAAAATCTTTGGTACAGACATCCTTCGCCGGGTGTAATCATTCGCAGACATTTGGTGATTTTGATTTACCTTTTCAATCTTTTTTACTGGGTATTCCCGATAAAGCGAACGTTACTTATGAAATATCAGCAATCGTAACCGAAGTAATTGAAGATATTCCTCTTGCCCCGGCAGCCAGGATCGGCAGAGATAAAAACGGTATCAGCATTTCCTCTATCGTATCTGAACCTTTTACCCCTAAAACGGCACCACCAACGCTTGAAATCTCCAAACAGGAATATTTCAGAGATTTACCCCTGGTTAATGTAAATTTTTATCCAATCCAATATAGTCCTGATCGTAAAGAACTTAAAGTTATAAAATCTGCGGTCCTGAAATTTACATTTAAGGAGGGCAGTGGAAAAGGCACGCCTTTTTCCCCGCGTTCAAAACTGGATCACTTATACAAAGATATGGTTCTTAATTTTGACCAGTCAAAAAACTGGTTGGTCCGTGAACCAAAAGTTATCCGAAAGGCTGTTTTTACCTTTTCGGGTCCCTGGTATCGGATGGAAGTTACCAAAAGTGGTTTATATAAAATAAATGCATCAACGCTTAGTGCCGCAGGCATTGATATCGCAAATCTGGATCCTAAGAGTATTCGCATATACAATCATGGAGGCAAACCTTTAAATCCCAATACTTCCAGCTTGATTGAGCATCCGGAAGGACCGCTGGAGAATGCTATTTTTGTTTCCGGTGAAGAAGACGGACGCTTTGATAGTAATGATTATATTTTATTCTATGGTACTGGGGCCGGGGGATGGTATCATTCGCCATCAAAACATGACTTTGAATATATCCAACATCCCTATGACACAAAAAACCATTACTGGCTTACCTATGGCAACGACAACGGTAAGAGGATGCCGGTAGAAGCGACGCCGTCCAGTGGTGCCGGGATCACCGATACCTATTTCCTGGAGCGGACACACTTTGAAGAAGACCGTAGAAATTTACTTGCCTCGGGAGCTGATTGGTACGGTTATCAATTTTTTGGCAAAGCCCATGATGTATCTCTCAATTACAGTCTGAATCATCCGAGTACTACGCCAAATCAGGCAAAAATGACTATTAAATTTAAGGGAGGTTCGGGCTTAATATATCTGGATGATGATCCGTACCGTTATTATTTCTCGGTTTGGATCAATCCCGAGAAGGCACCTTCGCCGATCATTACCAACGGCCTGGTGAATAAAGCAGGGAGTGAAGAATTTACCAGGACTTTCAATTCAAGCGATTATTTGGTGGAGGGCACCAACGCGGTTTATATCCAGTATACCGCAAATTTTGAAAGTTGCACTGCCTATCTGGACTGGGTTGAGTTTTTATATCCCCGCGATTTTCTGGCAATCAATAATCAATTATCGTTTTATACGAATTCATTGGGACAAATTGTCCACTACGCGCTTGATGGTTTTACCGATAATAATGTTTTATTATTTGATATCTCCGATCCGGTAGCGGTCAAGAGGCTGGAGGCCGGTTCAGCCGTTCAGAGCGGAACTTATAATTTTAATCTGGATTTGCGTGACAATGAACCAAAGCGTCTGTTGGCAACTTCTCCCAATTCGAATGAAATTATCAAAATAAGTGCCCTGACATCCTATCAGCCGGATGAAAATTTAATGGACCCCTCCCATTCTGCTGATCTGATCATCATCTCCCCGCGGTCATTTAAATCCTATGCGGAAGAAATTGTAGAATTGAGAGCTAACCAAACGGAACCGTTAAATGGAAAAGTGGTTAACCTGGACGATATTTATTTCTACTTTAGCAGTGGCGTTAAGGACGTGATGGCGATCCGCAACTTTATCCGCTATGCCTATTATAACTGGGCGTCGCCTCAGCCGGCCTATGTTCTTTTGTTCGGGGATGGACATTATGACTACAGGAATATCGTGTTACCGGATACCAATTGGATTCCTCCGTTCGAGATAAGTGCTGATTCGCAGCTCAATAATCGGGAGACGGACAACTTTTATGTAGATGTTAATTTTACTTACGATGATTTTGACTCCATCCGGCCGGATCTGGGAGTGGGTCGCTTACCGGCAGAATCGCAGCTGGATGCGCGGCGTATAGTGGATAAATTAATCAGCTATTCAAAAAACAATTCCCGGGATGGCTGGCAAACGATGCTCACTTTCGTTGCCGATGATGAGGTCACCCCCCGCAGTAAGACTGAATGGGGACACCAAAAAGAGACGGAGGAGCTGGCCCAGCTATTCGTTTTGAAAAAATTTCTGAAAAAGAAAATCTATTTAACAGCCTATGAAAAGGTCCCCGGTGGATTCGGATGGGTAAAACCGAAGGCGAATCAGGCGATTATCGATCAGCTGAATGAGGGCACTTTGTTGATAAACTATGCCGGACATGGGGCACCAACGACCTGGGCCCATGAGTCGGCACTGGAAATGACCCGTGATCTGAACCGGATCCGGAACGAACATAAATTACCCCTCTGGATCGCTGCTACCTGTGACTTTGGAAAATATGATGATCCCCATGAACCCAGTTTTACGGAAGCTTTAATCTGGCAGGAAGATAAAGGAGCGATCGCGGTTGTATCTTCGTCAAGACTTGTTTATGCCGGGCTCAATGACAGATTTAATACCGCTTGTTTAAATAATCTTTTTCCGAACGGTGGTCCGAGCAGGCGCCTGGGCGATGTCCTTTTGCTGTCCACTCTACCCTATGATAATGATCAAAAGTACCATCTTTTTGGTGATCCGTCGATGTATCTGGCCGATCCCAGAAGCCATGTGCAGGTAACCGCTATAGTGCCGGATACTCTAAAGGCGTTGAGTAAAGTTTCCGTCTCCGGATTCGTCTCACCGGCAGCCGGAATGGAAAAAAGTAATGATTTTATCGGTGGCGCAATTTTATTTATCAATGATGCCCGCTATGATTCCGTCAATACAGGCGGTCCCTATGATTATAAATTGTTTGGACCGCGTATTTTTAAAGGGGAAATCAGTGTTATCGAGGGATTGTTTAGCGGGGAGTTTATTGTACCTAAATCCATTCGCTATCATCATTTGCCTACCGGCCGGGCGACGGTATACGCCTGGAACGAGAATGGCGCCGGTGAAGCTATCGGCTATGTGGATACATTATTGTTTATGGGCACCAGTGCCGGTTCGTCTGATTCTGAGGGACCGGAAATTTCTCTCTATTTTGAGGGACAGGAAGATTTCCGTGCCGGTGATCTGGTACCCAGAAATCCGGTCTTATTGGCGGAGATTTTTGATCCGAATGGTATTAATTTAACACAGGAAGTGGGACATAAAATTGAAATTCAGGTTGATGACG
This sequence comes from uncultured Calditrichota bacterium, assembly GCA_964489835.1. Classification (GTDB taxonomy): domain Bacteria; phylum Calditrichota; class Calditrichia; order JAJRVZ01; family JAJRVZ01; genus CAZBBC01. The sequence continues at coordinate 1,250 of CAZBBC010000080.1, read as the reverse complement.
ATGCCTCTAGAGATATCACCTCTTTTTTTGCCTATGACCGCAATAGTTATTCGGAAGGAAAGCTGTCCTATCATCTGGATGAGTTAAAACCGGGAGAACACCAACTTAAATTTAACGCCTGGGATAATTTGAATAATCCTTCGCGGGAAGAGATAGATTTCCGGGTGGTTGAAAAAGAAGGTCTGGTCTTAAGGGATGTGGTCAATTATCCCAATCCCTTTAGTGATGAAACCAATTTCACCTTTCAATTGCTCGGCACGGATGCCGGGACCGATATAAAAATTAAGGTGTATACCATTACCGGGCGGTTAGTAAAATCAATGGTAAATTTAGCGCCTCCCAGCGATGGTTTTAATTATTATCTTTGGGACGGACGGGATGATGATGGTGACGAAATGGCTAATGGGGTTTATATTTATAAAGTGATCGTGAAGAATGTTGATCAACAGGAAGAAGTGATTGAGAAACTGGTGATTTTGCGCTAGCCTGGGGAATTCATCTCTGGCGACGACCTGACCGCCGGTAGGCAGGGATCGCTGGGGCGATTAGCAAAGTTTTTGAAATAACAAATATCAAATAATTTCCAAATTACAATATTCAAATATTCAGTCAAATAAATTTAGGTATTGGTGACTTTGAAATTGGTTATTATTTGGATTTTGTCATTTGTAATTTGAAATTTGTTCGCAGCCAACGGCTGAGGTATGTATTGAATATTTTAAGTAAGAGCCTTGATTTTATTTAGGCTTGTTTTTAACTTCATAAAACTTGCGGGATCGTCTAGAGGCAAGACGCCTGGTTCTGGCCCAGGTAACCGGGGTTCGAATCCCTGTCCCGCAGCAAGAATAATCTAAAATAGAAAATCCAAAATCAAAAATCTGACAAAGATTTATGAATTTGGATTTTTTTTTTATTCTGCCACATAACAGGCTGTTGAAGTATGGCGACAATTAAGTCTCCCCTTAAAAAAGGGTCACGCCGGCAGGCGGATCCGCCCACTGGCGGAGACTAAGGGGTTGTAAAATAATTTGAAGAAATTCTACCGCTCGCTTCACTGATAATTTCAGGCTGTAAAAAATCTGGTTATGTTATGATGGTGAAGAAATGTCCAATGTCCAAATCCCAATGACAAATGAAATCCCAAAACCCAATATCAAGAGAGGTAATATTTCAATCCTTTGACAAAAATTCTTATTAAATCCCCGTTTAATTTCTGCCTTTTTAATTATTGATGTTATGTCCATTTCTAC